>JBDTYM010000029.1:0-43343 GCA_040005635.1 Dokdonella sp.
TGCTCGATCGGTAGTGCGAGTCGTTCGTGCGGTCGTCCTGGAACGATCCGCCCGAAGCGAAACTGGTCGGCAACACGACACCGCCATCCTGGTCGAAGTCGCTGGAGCCGCTGTATTTGGAGAAGCCGGCGATATACGTCAACGTCATCGCATCGTTGAGGTCGAAATCGACGCGACTGCGCAATGCATAGGACGTGCGGTCGAGCTTCGGCGCCGTGTCGGCGAGGATCGACCAGAAATCCTGGCCCGGACGCGGGTCCTGCATCAGGTTCGCATTCAGCGTGCCGCGGTCGCGAAAATATTCGAGCGAAAGATTCCAGCTGATGCGATCGTTCGGCGTCCACAGCGTGGTGACGCGTGCGGCGGACTGGTCTTGCGCGTTGTACTTCTGCCCGCCGCTGACATAGATGTTCGGATCGATCGGCTTGAAATTGGCCGGATCGCCGCCTGAAGCGGCGAACGCCGCCTGCTGGCTCGCCAGCGAAGGCAGTTGCCCATTCGGACTCTGGAAGTCCACATAGCCGTCGTGCTCCTCGTGCGCGACTGCGACGCGGAACGCGAAGGTATCGGACACCGGCACGTTGATCGCAGCGCGTTCGCCGACATGGTTGTAGTTGCCGACCTCCATCTGCGCGTAGCCGTGCATGTCGGTGCCGAGCTGCGGCTTGGCCGTCTGGAAATTCACCGCGCCGACGGTCGAGTTGCGCCCCCACAGCGTGCCTTGCGGCCCTCGCAGCACTTCGACCGAGTCCAGGTCGAGCAGCAGACCTGCGGCGGCTTCCGCACGCGGCGTGTACACGCCGTCGACGAACAGGGCAACTTCCGGATCGGCATATTCGGTCTTCGCGCTGTCGTTGCCGACGCCGCGCAGGGTCAGGGTGATGACGCCATGATCGCCCTCGGTCGTCGCGGCGAAACCCGGCACCAATTTGGTGATGTCGGCGATGTTGTTGACGCGCTCCTTTTCGAGCATGTCGGCGCTGATTGCGCTGATTGCGATCGGGGTCTTCTGCAACGGCGTCTCGCGCTTCGTTGCGGTGACCTGGATCGTATCGAGCGCCTGCGCGCCGTCGGCCTTGTCCGGCTGCGTTCCCGGCTGGTTGTCGGCGGCGACGGCGCTGCTTGTCGCGAGCACGGCAATGATCGCGCTGTACAGCGCGCGTGAGCGGTAGATCATGTGTCCCTCCTCCAGTGCGATAGTGCCGCCCGCCGGTTCTACGACCTGGCTGGTGCGGTTGCGCGGCGAGAAATACTGCAAAATGGCAGCGCTGTCAATTGACAAATGACAGCGCTGCCAATTTTGTCTACATTGGCATCGCCGATTCCAACAAAGCGAGCCGCGCAATGGTGCGCAGAGCTACGCTGGCGGCACTCGGGAGGACTCCATGAGCAGGCTGAAGAAGATCCTGATCGTCGGCGGCGGCACCGCCGGCTGGCTAACCGCGAACTATCTCGCGCGCACCTTGCACACCGCAACGCAGCGAGATATCCAGATACATCTGGTCGAATCGGCAGACATCGGCATCCTCGGTGTCGGCGAGGGCACGTTCCCTTCGATTCGCGGCACGTTGTCGGCGATCGGCATCGACGAAGCGCGCTTTCTGCGCGGCGCCACGGCCACGTTCAAGCAGGGCATCCGTTTCGTCGACTGGGTGCGCTCGCCCAGCACGCCCGGCGCGGACCACTATTTTCACCCATTCAGCCTGCCGAGCCAACGCGCCGACGACCTCGAACTGCTGCCGTACTGGCTGCTCGGCGCTGCACCGGGCACCGCGTTTGCGCAAGCGGCGACGCTGCAGAAGCGCGTCGCCGATGCGTCACGCGGCCCCAAGCGCAACAGCGATCGCGAATACCAGGGACGACTCAACTATGCCTACCACTTCGACGCCGCACGCTTTGCCGCGCTGCTCGCCGAGCACGGCCGCGAACTCGGCGTTCAGCACAGCATCGCCACCGTCGAAAACGTCGAGCTCGACGATCAAGGCGCCATCGCACGTGTCGTCACGCGCGAGGCCGGCGCGCTGACGGCCGACCTCTACATCGATTGCAGCGGCTTTCGTGCGGCGCTGATCGGCAAGGCGCTCGGGATGCCGTTTCGCAGCGCGAAAGACACGCTCTTCGTCGATCGCGCCGTCGCCATCCAGGTGCCCTATGCGCGTGCCGATGCACCGATTCCGTCGTATACGATTTCGACCGCGCACGAAGCCGGCTGGACCTGGGACATCGGGCTGCACGCCCGCCGCGGCGTCGGCTACGTCTATTCGACGCGGCACACCGATGACACGCGTGCCGAACAGGTGCTGCGCGACTACATCGGGCCGGCCGCCGACGGCCTCAGCGCACGCGTGCTGAAATTCGAAGCCGGATTCCGACCCGAGCAGTGGCACAAGAACTGCGTTGCGGTCGGTTTGTCGGCAGGCTTCGTCGAACCGCTCGAATCGACCGGCATCGGCCTGATCGAGATGGGCGCCTACCTGATCGCCCATCTGCTGCCCGCCGACGGCGACATGACTCGCGTGGCGAAACACTTCAACGCGGTCATGACGACGCGCTACGAGCGCATCTTCGATTTCATCAAGATGCACTACGCCTTGAGCCAGCGGCGCGATTCGCAATTCTGGATCGACAACGTCGACCCGGCCAGCGTGCCCGACACGTTGAAGGACCAGCTGTCGATGTGGCGCTCACGCGCGCCGCACCGCCTCGACTTCGTCACCGACGTGGAGATGTTCCTGCCCGCAAGCTGGCAATACATCCTATACGGCATGGAATTCGAGACAGACCTGGCGCCGATGCGTGCGATGTACCCGCGCTTCGATGCCGCGCGGCGCGAGTTCGAAACCATCCGCACCGTCGCGGCACACGCGGTGAACGACCTGCCCGATCATCGCGCGCTGGTCGAGGATATCTGCGCGCACGGCTTCGCGCGCCCAGCTGCCACGCAGTCCGGCCACTAGCGGCTCGCGCCGCCACGACTCGCGCTTCATCGGGATGCCGGTCAGCGCGGGCGGAATCGCCGATCCAGCCAGGCGCGCACCGTTTCAAGCGCGAGCGGCGCGAACGTCTCCTCGATCGCCGGATACTCGTAGACCGCGCCGGTCGGGCAGGTTTGCAACAGATGATTGAGACCCGGCAGCTCGACAGTCTCGAAATCGGCATGGCCCGTCGCAGCGAGCACGTTTCGTATCGCCGCGAGATTGGGCTTGGCCAGCGCCTGCACATCGAGGCTGCCGTTGATCGCCAAGAGTGGTGCGCGGACGTGCTGCAGGAGTGCGGCAGGATCCTGGCGACAGGCGGAGCGGAACCAGGGCTGATTGAATCGCGCGATCCATTCTTCGCTGGGCGGCGTGCCGTTGCCGGTAACGCCGCTGCGTTCGGCCAGCGCGGCAATCTGCGCCGCATCGATCGGCTCGTCGACTGCGCGGTTGCCCAGCTCACGGTACAACGCGCGCGTGAATTCGCCGTGCCGCACGACAGCGTCGGGGTCGGCGCCCGACGTCTGCAGCGCCGCGCACTCGCGCTCGGCGAATGCATCGCCAAGAAAGCCTGCGGGACTTCCCAGCGTGACGATGAAAGCAAGATCCGGCTGCCGCGCCGCCAGCGCCATCGCAATGACGCCGCCCATGCTGTGGCCGACCACGCCCAGCGGCGCGCCTTGCAGGCGGCGGTGACGGCACAGGAAGTCCAGCGCCACCACCATGTCGTCCGCCTCGTCCGCCACGGTGATCGCCACGCGCGCGCCGCTCGATTCGCCGACGCCGCGATCGTCGAGTCGCAGCACGGCATAGCCGTGCCGGCTGAGATGATCGGCGAGAACCCAGAACGGCTTGTGGCCGAACACCGTCTCATCCCTGTCCATCGCGCCACTGCCGGTGATCAGCAGCACGACCGCACGTGCAGCGCTGCCGCTCGGCATCGTCAGCGTTCCGGCCAGCCGGCAGTTGGCCGCTGCGTGGTCGACGTGCACGTGTTCGACGTCGTATCCGAATGGAGCCTGCGGCGTCTGCGGGCGCGCGGGCGCAACCGGCGGGGCGGCGCCGAAATGCAGAGTCAGCGCATACCGCCTGGCCTCCTTCGAGAAAAATCCTTCGATGGTCGACCCATCGGCGCAGAGGTGGCCGGCATAGTCGCCGAGCGAGCGTGTGGTGAAGCGAAGCGTGCCTTCGATGAACGAGGTTTCCCGCAACGGCAGGCCGGCGCTACGCAACTGCGGAAAGTCCGCGACGATCGAAAGCTGCGTGGCGTATCCATCGATGTGCAGCACGATCGGCACGGGGACATCGAAGTCGACCGTACCGTGCCACGTTCCATCGATCGTACGCGGCGTTTGCGCGGACTGCTGCGTGAGTCGTGTGTTTTCATCGTGCATGAGCGGACGCGATCTGCGTGCGGCGCGAAGACGCCGCTTTTCGAGAGCGCAAACGTTAGCAGGCGCGCGTCGCGAAACGACGGCTGCGATGGACGGCCATTCATCGGCTGTCGTACGATGTTTTCAGACGCTGACGGCGTCCGTCACCGGATTCCAGCGCTCATTCGAGTTGCTGCCTCCACACCCACTACTTCCTCATTCGTGACGCAGCCGGCGTTGCCTGCGCGGCGTCCGCGCGCGACCACTGGCGTCATCGCTGATGCTGTGCGGCCTGCCCGCGAACGTGAACTGGGGTAGCATGACAGCGCTATCAATAAAGGTGCCACGGTGACCCCGACGAAGGGTTTTGCGGCGCCCGCCTTGCCCGGAGAGAGCGTCGATGCCCGCCAGAATCGAAGACGTCGCCGTCGCCGCGGGCGTCTCCATGAAGACCGTGTCGCGTGTGTTCAACAGCGAGCCGAACGTGCGCGAGAAAACCCGCGCCCGCGTCGAGGCCGCGGCAAAGGCATTGAATTACCGCCCGAACCCGTCGGCACGCAGTCTGGCCGGCAATCGCTCGTATCTGATCTCGCTGGTCTACGACGACCCGGCCGCGGCATCGAGCTACATCATGGAAATCATCGTCGGCATGTTGGCCGCCTGCGAGAACTCGCACTACAGCGCCATGCTGCGCCCGCTCGAATATTCAAGTGAAGACCACATCCGCGCGGTGGAGGAATCGGTCGCGCAGTACCGTCCCGACGGCCTGATTCTGGTACCGCCGTTCGCCGACGATGTGCGCCTGCTGCAACGGCTCGACGAACTCGGCGTGCGCTACGCGACGATTTCGGCGAAAGCAAAGATCGGCCACGAACGCATCGGCACCATTCTCGACGAGCGCAAAGCCGCGGCCGAAATGACCGCGCACGCCGTCGCGCTCGGGCATCGCCGCATCGCGCATGTTGCAGGCCCGCTGCCCCACGGCGGCAGCGCCTGGCGACTGGCCGGCTACCGGGACGGCCTGCGCCGTGCCGGCATCGAGTACGACGAGGAACTGGTCGTGAGCGGCGGCTTCTCGTTCGAAGCCGGCATCGCTGGCGCGCGCCAGCTGTTCGATATGAAGCACCCGCCGACGGCGATCTTCGCAGCCAACGACGACAGCGCGTGCGGCGTCATGCACGAAGCGCTCGATCGCGGAATCAGCATCCCGCGCGATCTGTCCGTGTTCGGCTTCGACGACACGCCGACCTCGCGCCAGGTCTGGCCGAGCCTCACCACGGTGCGCCAGCCCTGCCGCGACATGGGTCGCATCGCGGCCGAGCAGCTGCTTGCCTCGATCCGCGATCCCGGCGCCGGACAGCTGGTGCGCGTCCCGTACGAATTGCAGGTGCGCCAATCGAGCGGACCGGCACCGCTCAGAACACGCGCGACGCAGCGCTGATCCCCGTGCAGGTCTGCCCACGCCAGCACATGCCACCGACCGCCGCGATGGCGCACAGGCCATGACGACGCGGCCGCGCCTCGGCTTCTGGCAGATCTGGAACATGTGCTTCGGCTTCATGGGTATCCAGTTCGGCTTCGCGCTGCAGAATTCGAACGTCAGTCGTATCTTCCAGACGCTCGGCGCCAGCGTCGACGACATCCCGATGCTGTGGATCGCGGCGCCGCTGACGGGCCTGCTCGTGCAACCGGTCATCGGCTACTTCTCCGACCGCACCTGGGGACGGCTCGGCCGTCGCAGGCCGTACTTCCTTGCCGGCGCGGTGCTCGCCACGCTTGCTCTCGTCGCGATGCCGAATTCGCCGGCGCTCTGGGTCGCCGCGAGCCTGCTCTGGATTCTCGACGCCTCGATCAACATCTCGCTGGGCCCGTTTCGTTCTTTCGTCGGCGATCAGCTGCCGACCGCACAGCGCCCGGCGGGCTATGCGATGCAGACGCTGTTCATCGCCACTGGCTCGGTCATCGCGAGCCTGCTGCCGTGGCTGCTCGCCCAATGCGGCGTCAGCAACGTCGCCGCCGCGGGCACCATCCCCGACACGGTGAAGTTCGCGTTCTACGCCGGCGCGGCGGCGCTGTTCTGCGCGATCGGCTGGACGGTGCTGTCGACGCGTGAATACCCGCCCGAAACGCTGGCCGCGTTCGACGAGGCGGCGCCCGTCGCCTGCGCCCCGCTGGTTCCGGCGCGCTTGCGCAAGACCGGTCTGGCCTGGTTCACGGCAGGCCTCGCGACACTGCTCATGGTGTACCTGAGCGAGGTCGACCATCAGCTCTACCTGCTCGCGGCCGGCATGCTCGCCTACGGCGGCGTGCAGCTTGCGGTCAGCATCAGCCGCTCGCGCAATCTGTTCGTCGACATTGTCACCGACCTGATCGCGATTCCCCCTACGATGCGCCAGCTCGCTGTCGTGCAGTACTTCTCGTGGTTCGCCTTGTTCGCGATGTGGATCTACACCACCGCAGCGGTGACACAAGTGCACTTTGCAGCAAAAGATACCCAATCGCAGGCCTACAACGACGGCGCCAACTGGGTCGGCGTGCTGTTCGCCGCCTACAACGGCTTTGCGATCGTCGCGGCGATCCTGATCCCATGGATGACGCGGCGGCTCGGCCTGCGCCTCAGCCATTTGGTCAACCTGACATTGGGCGGGCTCGGCCTGATGTCATTCCTGGTCATCCGCGATCCGCGCTGGCTGTTGCTGTCGATGGCCGGCGTAGGCTTCGCGTGGGCGTCGATCCTTTCGCTGCCCTATGCCTTGCTGTCGGACAGCGTGCCGGCGAGAAAAATGGGCGTCTACATGGGCATCTTCAATCTGTTCATCGTGATCCCGCAGCTGCTCGCCGCCAGCGTGCTCGGCTTCCTGTTGAAGACATTCTTCGCCAACCAGCCGATCAACGCGTTGCTGATCGGCGGCCTCAGTCTGATCGCGGCCGGCCTGTGCGTCCTGCGCGTCAGGGAGAATTGACCGCGAACGGCGAATCGCTCGCAATCCACTCCTCCACAATGCGGCGTACTGCACACTGCGATGCAGCGGCCTAGAATCCACGCCTGCACCCGCCGACAGGGCGGCGCATCCTCTGCGGAGACCGACCCATGAATGCCGACGCCAGCACCATCGCCAGCGCCGTGCCAAGCCGCGAGCAGCTGCTGCATATGCTGTACGAGGCGGCAGAACTCGAACACACGCTGATGTGCACGTATCTGTATGCAGCCTTCAGCCTGAAGACGGCCGAGCACGAAGGCCTGTCCACCGACGAGGCGTCTGCGACCACGCGCTGGCGGCGCACGATCATCGACATCGCGGTCGGCGAGATGGATCATCTGGTCGCGGTGTGGAACATCACCTGCGCGCTCGGCGGCATGCCGCGCCTCGGACGCGGCAATTTTCCGCTCGACGTCGGTCAGCTGCCCGCCGGCATCGTAGTCAAGCTGGCGCCGTTCAACCCGGCGACGCTGCAGCACTTCGTGTTCCTCGAACGGCCCGCCGGTTCCGACGAGCCTGAAGGCGAAGGCTTCGCGGCGGAATGGAATTTCGTGCGCGGCATCGCGCGCGCGCGGCTGACACCGACTTCACTCGACTACGACACCGTCGGCGCGTTCTATGCGCAGCTGGCCGACGGTCTGCGGCGCTTTGCGCTGTGCCACGGCGAGAGCGCAGCGTTCTGCGGTGACCCGGGCCTGCAATTGTCGCCGGCCGAGATCGACCTGCCCGGTGCACGTCGCGTGATCTGCCTGACATCCGCGCTCTGTGCGTTCGACGCGATCGTTGCCCAAGGCGAAGGCGCGAGTCTCGGCTCGGCGCATTCGCATTTCTCGTTGTTCACCGGCATCCGCACCGAGTACGTTCGCCTCCTCGATGCAAACCCGCGCTTCGTCCCTGCGTTTCCGGCGGCACACAACCCGGTGCTGCGGCGGCCGCCGAAACCGCAGGGACGCGTCTGGATCGAAGACGAAGAGGCCGTGCGCACGGTCGATCTCGCCAATGCCGCCTACGGATTGATGATGCGGCTGCTTGCGCATGTGTATTCGCTGAGCGGCCCGTCGCCGGAAAAGGCGCTCACTGTGGATCTCGCCGTCGCGCTGATGCGCGCGGTAACCCCGCTCGGCGAGCGCGCGGCGCGGCTGCCCGCCGGCCCTTCCAATCCGGATTGCCACGCGGGTGTGTCGTTCACCGCCTTGCGAAATCCCGCGCCGATCCCGCGCGGCGACAGTGCGCATCGCTTCTTCATCGAACGCTTCGACGAACTGCGCGAAGCCGCGCAGGCGCTGGCTGCAGGCGGCGATGCCCGCGCCGCATCGGCGGCACGCCTGTTGACCGACCTCGCGACACGCGCCGCACGCGACTTCGCGCGCGTGCCGGCGACGACGGGCGCGAGCGCAGCCGCCGCTCCGCCGGCGGCGCAGCCCGCTGCGGCCCAATCCACGAGCATGGACGGTGTCGACTTCATCGAGGGCAAGGATCTGACCCTCATCTATGCAGGCAAGCTCTGCATCCACTCGCGCTTTTGCGTGACCGGCGCGCCGCGCGTGTTTCTTGCCAACGTCGAGGGCCCATGGATTCACCCCGATGCGATGGAGGTGGACGATCTCACCGCAATCGCACGCGAGTGCCCATCGGGCGCGATCCGCTATCGACGCAAGGACGGACGTCCCGATGAAACCGCTCCGCCGGTCAACCTGATCGGGATCCGCGAAGCCGGTCCCTACGCCGTGCGCGCGCAGATCACGATCGACGGGCGCAGCGCCGGCTATCGCGCAACCCTGTGCCGCTGCGGCGCATCGAAGAACAAACCCTTCTGCGACGGCTCGCATCACGCGATTGCCTTCGCCGCAACCGGCGAACCGGCGTCCGGCAAGACCGACATGCTCGAGGCACGCGATGGCGTGCTGGCGATCGACCCGCAGACCGACGGTCCCTTGCAGGTGCGTGGCAATCTGGAGATCACCAGCGGCACCGGCCGCGTCGTCGCGCGCGTGCAATCGACACGCCTGTGTCGCTGCGGCGCCAGCAACAACAAGCCATTTTGCGACAACAGCCACGCGCGCATCGGCTTTCGCAGCGGACCAGCCTGAGCAGCGACATCGACCAAAAAGCCCCCGATCGGAGCCGCTGCGACGGTTCCGATCGGTGACGCATCGCGCGCGTCGGTGTTTCTGTTTGGCGGCTGTCTAGAACGCGGCGGCGCCGGCTTCGGCGACTGCCTGATCCTGTTCGCCCGAACCCCCGCTCACGCCGATCGCGCCGACGACCTTGCCTTTTCGCTTCAGCGGGATATCGCCGGCAAAAATGATCACGCGCCCGTGATCGGCCAGCTGGATGCCGAAGAACTGCTGCCCCGGCTGGCTCGGTTGTGCCAGGTCCTTGGTCGAAATATCGAACGCGCGTGCGGTGAAGGCCTTGTCGATCGATATGTCGATGCTGCCGAGCCAGGCGCCGTCCATGCGCACATGCGCCACCTGGTTGGCGCCCTCGTCGGCGACCGCGATGTTCATTGGCTGGCCAATTTCCTTCGCCTTCGCTTCAGCGGCAGCGATGACGCGGCGTGCATCTTCAAGCGTGACCATAAAACCTCCGGCAATCATGGATGTTGCGTGGGATGACGAGCCATCCATGACGGCGAGCTGCAAGCCTCCGGGCCTGCCTCTGTTCGATCGCCGCAACGCCCGGGGACGAGCGGCGTCGGTGCAGCGATCACGCCTGCATCTCAGGTGCCTTGCGCAAGATCAGCGCGACGAAGGCGCCGAACAACGCGACGAGTATCGACAGCCTGAATCCGTCCGCGTAGGCCATCGTATACGCCTGCGCACGCACGGCGTTCGCGAGCAGCGCGACGGCGCGATCGCTGGCGAGCCCGGCGCCCTGGCTCGCCGCATCGACTGCCGCGGCGTAGCCGGCCAGGCGGTCGAGCACGGTCGGATCGCCTGCCACCACATGCAGGCCGAGGAATTGCGAATGGATCTGTTCGGACTTGCGCACGACCCCATTCAGCGTCGCCGTGCCGACTTCGCCACCGAACAGGCGGCTGGTCTGGATGATCGCGCCGATACTGAGTGCGTTCAGCGGCGTGATGTAGTGCGCGGCGTAATAGATCAGCGCGGTCACCGCCATCGTCTGGCCAACCGCCTGAATCAGCAGCGGCAGCGCAAAATCGGCCTCGGCCCAGCTTGAATCGAGCTGAGCGGCGAGCAGGCAGGCGACGGCGACGATGCTCATGCCGGCGAACAAGGCGATGCGCGGATCGATGCGCGTCAGCAGCCATGCCACGGCTGGCGCGATCACCAGTTGCGGCAGGCCGACCCACAAAAGGGTTTGGCCCGCTTCGAGCGTACGAAGACCGCGAACCTGAGTGAGGAATCCGGGCACCAGGATGTTGCTGCTGGTGACGAGGAAACGCACGACCGCGATCAGCGAGAGCGCAAAGACAACGTCGCGTACGAGCAGCACGCTGAAGTCGAGCGGCGACTCTTCCAGCGCCGCCTGATGCACCAGGAACAGCGCCACCAGCGCGACGCCAGCCAGCGCCATGCCGACAATCAGACCCGAGTTCGTCCAATCCAGGCGATCGCCCTGGTCGAGGGCGGCGAACACCAGCGCAAGGCCGATCGACGCGAGGGCGATACCGCTGTGGTCGCCGCGGCGCAGCAGTTCGTAGTCCGGCTTCGCGCGCGGCATGCCGTGCCAGAGCAGCCAGAACAGCGGCACCGCGATCACCGCGTTCTGCCAGAAGATCCAGTGCCACGAGGCATACTCGCTGTACCAGCCTTCCAGTGCCGCGGCGATGTTGAGCCCCAGCACGATATTGAGGATGTAGGCCGCGATGCCGTACGGCCACAGCCGACGCGGCAAGCCGACGAAGATGAAGGCGAGTGTGAGCGGAATGAAAGTGCCCGACCCGATGCCGGCAATCGCCTGCAGCGCGATCACCCATGGCAGGTGGGCAGCGAACGGGATCAGCAGTTCGGCCATACCGTAAAGCGCGCAGCCGACCAGCAGGATGCGCCGCATGCCGAGCGTGCGCCCGAACCACACCGAGGCCGGTCCGATCAGCATCTGCGCGGTAGTGAACGCGGTAGTGATCCAGGCACCTTCGTCGACGCCGGCGCCGATCGCGCCGCGAATATCGGCCAGGCCCGACGAGGTCAGGCGCGATGTCAAGCTGCTCGCGATGGCGCCGAACAGCAGCGCGACGATGCCGAGCCATGGCGGCGCCGGTGCTGCCGGAGCTTGCGGTTGCGGCGGTGCCTGGGCAGCAGCGGCGATCGCACCGTTCATGGCGAAGTCGGCGTGGCGATATCGACGCTGGCCGCCGGTGTGTCTTTCACGCTCCAGCCGCCGCCGAGCGATTTGATCAGCGACACCGTCGCGACCAGGCGCTGCTGATCGTTCTGGATTTCGGCGCGTTGCGCCGCCAGCGCGCTGCGCTCGGACTCGACCACCTCGAAATAACTGACCAGGCCGCGGTCGTAGCGCGAGCGCGAAATCTTCGCGGCCTGAACCGAGGCGACGACGGCCGCATGCAGCGAACCGGCTCGCTCGCTCAGATAAGCCGTATCGGAAAGGCTGTCCTGCGTCTCGCGGAACGCGCCCAGTACGCTCAGTCGATAGATCGCGGCGGCCTGGCGAAAGCGCGCCTGCGCCGCTTGCAGATTGCCGCGATTGCGCCCGCCATCGAATACCGGCAGGCTGATCACCGGTCCGATGGACCAGATTTCGCTCGGCTTGTCGAGCAACGTCGACAGGTCGTTGCTGGCGACACCGGCGAGCGCGGTCAGACGGATGGATGGAAAGAAGGCCGCCTCAGCAATGCCGATGCGTTCGTTGGCTGCTTTCAGCGCGCGCTCGTTCTGCGCGACATCCGGGCGCCGTCGCAGCAGGTCGGCTGGCAGACCCGCGGGAATCTCGGGAATGTCGGCCGTGTCCGCGCGCATCGGCAATGCAAATGTGATCGCATTGCGATCCTCCAGCACCGCGAGCGCATGCTGGGCAAGCTCGCGCCGGCGCCGGCTGTCCTGCAGGTCCGCCTCGGTCAGCGCGAGGTCCGCGCGTGCGCGCACGACATCGAGATCGCCGACCGTGCCGGCGTGTGCGCGGCGCTCGACCAGTTGCAGCGCGTCGCGACGCAAGCCAAGCGTGCGTTCGAGCACCTCGGTTTCGCGGTCAGTCGAGCGGATCGAGAAATAGGTCGCCGCCGCCTCGGCCGTCAACGCCAGTCGCATTGCCGCGATCGCATCGGCCGATCCTTCGAGCTGCGCCTCGGCCGCGGCGACCGAGTGGCGTACGCGTCCCCACAAGTCGATCTCGTAGGCGGCATCGAACGGCACGCGATACAGCGTGGTCTCCAGCGCGGGAAAGCGGTTGGAGATCGTGCCCGACGTGCGTGCGCGCGCCGCGAGCGGATCGAACGCCACCGAGGGCAATTCATCGGCCCGCGTGACGCCGAGCAGCGCACGGCTTTCATCGAAGCGCGCCAGCGCGAGCAGCAGATTCTGGTTCGCCCGCAGCACCGCCTCCACTTGCCGATCGAGTTCCGCGTCGCCGAAAACGGTCCACCAGCCGCTCGCCGGGAACTCGACGTCGCCGCTGCCGGCGAAGCGATAGGCGGCAGGCGCTTCGTCCTGCGGTTCGCGGTAGAGCGGCCCGGTCGTGCAGGCGGCTACGCCGAGCAGCATGGCGAGACAGCCGACGCGACGGAACGTGCCCACGCTCACGGCGGCGTCTTCGCCGGAGCCGCGGGTTTTGCCGGCGCCTCGACGCGCGCGATGACCGACAGCCCCGGCAGCAGCTGGGCGCGGTACTGCGCGAGTTGCGCCGGCTCGAACAGCAGCTTGACCGGAATGCGCTGCACGACCTTGGTGAAGTTGCCGGTCGCGTTGTCGGGCGGCAGCAGCGAGAACTGCGCGCCGCTGGCCGGCGAGAAACTGTCTACCTTCGCCTTGAATCGGACAGCGGGCAGCGCGTCGACGCGGATATCGGCGGTGGCGCCATCGCGGATGCCACGCAGCTGCGTCTCCTTGTAGTTGGCGACGACCCAGATGTCGTCGGCGACGATCACGAGCAAGGTTTGGCCGACGTTCACACGCGCGCCGACCTCGACCGTCTTGCGCCCGACATAGCCGTCGACTGGCGCGACGATCTGCGTGTATCCGATCGCGAGCAGCGCATCCTCGAGATTCGCCTCGCCGGTCGCGACCTGCGCCAGCGCCGCCGCCGCTGCGGCTTCGGCGGCTTCGAGCTGCGCCTGCGCTGCCTGCGCGGTCGCATCGGCCGAGTCGCGTGCGGCCTTGGCCGCGTCGTATTCCTGCCGCGAGATGCCGCGCGGCGATTCGCCGACCAGTTCCTCGGCACGCGTCAGATCGAGCCGGTTGCGATGGAGCGTCGCCGCGCTGCTCGCGATTGCCGCGCGCGCCTGCGCCTTCTGCGCGGCGGCGGCGGCGATCTGCGCACGCGCCTGCGCGATCTGCGCGCGGGCAAGCTGTTCGCGCACACGGAAATCGGCGGGGTCCAGCGTGACCAGCACGTCGCCGGCGCGCACGTGCTGGTTGTCCTGCGCGACGACGCTGGCGACCGAACCGCTCACGCGCGGTGCGAGTGGATGCACGTGGCCGACGATGTAGGCGTCGTTGGTCGATTCACCATCGCTCCACAACCATGCGATTGCCGCGATGCCGACCGCCAGCAGCAGAACGAGACCGATTCCCCGCAACCAGAGCTTCATAGGCACCCATCGATACGAGCGAAACCCGCCACTGTCCCCCCTGAAAACGGTAGCAGGCGCATGCGCGAGGGTCTAGCACAACGTGCGCGGCATTGAACGCGCCCGCCTGGGACTCAGCGCCGCCGCGCAAACTCGCCGGCGCGCTCGCCAGTCGGTGCGCGACCCCTCGGGCCGCGCGCAGCGATCGAGGAAGTGATGCTCGGCGGCCTGCGCGGAAAACGCCCGGGTGTCTGCTGTCCCGCCATGCGTGTGCACGAAACGCTAGCCCACAACGGCCTGGTTGTCGGGACAGCGGGAGCGCGCGATCATACGGGCCGTGGTCGGCACCGCAGCCCGTGCCAGACACCATCGAATACCGCTGACGCGGTCCCGCGTTGCGCGGTGCGTACGGGATAGTGGACCAGGCACGCCGAGCATGACCCCGACACCCCTTCATGAGCCCGCCAACGGCTTCCTCGAAGCGATCAACCGCAACGACGTCGCTGCGTTTCTGGCCTACTTTCCCGATGACGGCGTCGTCGACGACTGGGGCACCCGCTACGTTGGCCATGCGCGCATCAGGGCCTGGAGCGACCGCGAGTTCATCGGCGTGCAGGTCCACTTGAGCGTGACCGGCGTGCGGCTGAGCGGCAACGAGATCAGCATCGCGGCCACCGTCGGCGGCAACGGCTTCAAGGGTCTCAGCCGCTTCGTGATCGTGGTCGACGGCCAGAAGATTCGCGAGATGCGGATCACCGCCGATTGATCACGCGCAAAGTGCCGGTGGACCAGCATGGGCCCATCGACGGCTGCGCCCGACCGATCAGACGCGCGGTTGCCTGAGCCGCTACGCCGTCTACGCACGCCGGGCGCGCAAGACGCGACTTGCCGATGCGGCAAATCGGTCGTTCCTCAGCCGTCGTTCGTAGGCTTCGTCGACCGCCAGGATCGGTACGATCTCGACGTCGCCGACGGTGTTGTGCGCGGCGCGGAAATCGATCATCTCCTGCGTCTGCGCCCAGTCGCCGATGGCCGAACCGGTCAGGCGCTCACGGCAGAAAATCAGGCTGTCGCCGGTCAGCGGCGGCTCCAGTTCGGGAATCGGTCCGACGAGACGCCGTTCCGATCACGACCGACCCGTCATCGCCTGCGTGATGTCGGCCGCGGCTTCAATTCGTCCAACACGTCGGCATGCTCGCGTGCCCACGCGTAGACCAGCTCGATCGGCTGCACGAGCCGCCGACCGAGGGTTGTCAGGGAATAGTCGACCGTCGTCGGAACCGTGTCGTGCACATGGCGCTCGATCAGACCGCTCGCCTCCATTTCGCGCAGCGTCTGCGTCAGCATTTTCTTCGATACGCCGGGAAGGCTGCGATGCAGCGCGCTGCTGCGTGCGCGCCCGGCATGACGCGCATGCAGCGTGTGCACGATCATGCTCGTCCACTTCGTCGCGAAGATCTCGAGCACGCGCCGTGGCGCGCAATCCTCGCGCCACTCTTCTTCTGCACTACCGGGTTTCATCGTCGTGGTTACCTTCTGGTGCCTTCTTGGAATGGGGTGCCTGGGCTCCCATCGTAGTGGCCGGTCCATTCGAGGAAGCACAACGTGACCCCTACTGTCGTGACCCCTACTGTATTGATCGTCGGCGCGAGCGGAATCGTTGGCAGCGCGGCAGCGCAACTGTCGCTCGAACACGGCTGGCACGTAGCGGGCCTGGCGCGCCGGTCGGTCGCGCAAGCCGGCGTACTGCCGATTGCCGCCGATCTCACCCGCATCGACTCGCTACGCGACGCACTTGGCCAGCTCGCGCCCACGCACGTATTCATCACGACGTGGTCGCGGCAGGCCAACGAGGCCGAAAACATCCGCGTCAATGGCGCCATGGTGCGCAATCTGCTGAATGCGCTCGAACCTTCCGGCAGCGTCCGCCACGTCGCGCTGGTGACAGGCCTGAAGCACTATCTCGGCCCGTTCGAAGCCTATGGCAAGGGCCACCTGCCGCAAACGCCGTTTCGCGAGGAACAGTGTCGGCTCGACGTGGACAATTTCTACTATGCGCAGGAAGACGAGGTATTCGCCGCAGCCGCACGCAACGGCTACAGCTGGAGCGTGCATCGCCCCCATACCATCATTGGCGCCGCCGTCGGCAACGCGATGAACATGGGGACGACGCTGGCGGTGTATGCGGCGATTTGCCGCGAGACCGGCCGACCGTTTCGCTTCCCCGGCTCCGCCGTGCAATGGAACAGCCTGACCGACATGACCGATGCACGCCTGCTCGCGCGCCATCTCCTTTGGGCGGCGACCACTCCGCGCGCGGCAAACCAGGCATTCAACGTCGTCAACGGCGATGTCTTCCGCTGGAGCTGGATGTGGCAGCGCATCGCCGGGTGGTTCGGCATCGAGGCGACGCCATTCGACGGCGAGCCGGCGCCGCTCGAAACCCAGATGGCGGACGATGCTGCGCTCTGGCGTGATCTTTCGACGCGGCATGCTCTGGTCGAGGCCGATATCGACCGGCTGATCTCGCCGTGGCACACCGATGCCGACCTCGGCCGGCCGATCGAGGTGGTCACCGACATGTCGAAATCCAGACAGCTCGGCTTCCTGGACTATTGCCGCAGCGATCAGGCCTTCTTCGATCTGTTCGAGCGGCTGCGCGCGCAGCGGATCATTCCCTGATCACAGCGAAACGAGGCCGGCCGAACGGAGCGGGCGCCGGCCGCATCGGTAGTTCCCGCGGTGGCGGCAGACAAACTCCACTTTGAAATGTTGTGTAAATGTAAATTATCGCGCGCGAATGCTCATTTCGCTGCGCACTGACATCTTTCCGCATGACCTCGCCGCTACTATCCGCGCCCGCGTGGGGGCCGGCGGCCGCGCACGATCCACCGTCGCGCCAGCGCTGTCGGCGCGGCGTCGAACCCGCCGGGATGAATGCAACCAGGGGCAAGTCGATGTTCAGGGGCCTTCGGTTTCAAGTCGTGCTTCCAGTCACCGCGATCGCGGTGGTTTTGATCCTGGCCGGCGCGATCGGCTTCTCGATATTCGCCAAGGCGCACGAGGAAGCAACGATCCGGCGCGAGATCGACGAGAAGGTCGCGGCGATCCAGGACGTGTTCGTCACAGCCGCAGCGGTGATGGGAGATCGCTCGCGCGCGGCGATGGCCGTACTCAACGATCAGATCCAGCGGCGCGGCGCGGTCGCTCGCGGCGGCGAGGTGAGCTTTGGCGACGCCAAGGTGCACGACATCCTGATCGGCGGCAAAGGCCAGGCACGCGACTATGCGATCGTCGACGCCACCGCGCAGCTCAACGGCGGCACCGCGACGCTGTTTTCAAAGGAAGGCGAAACGTTCACGCGCATCTCCACCAACGTCAAGAAGGACGACGGCACGCGCGCGATCGGCACGCAACTCGATGCCACCACGCGCGCGTACGCCGCCGTCAGCAAGCTGGAGGCGTTCTACGGCGTGGTGAAGATTCTCGGCTTGCCGTACTTCACCGGCTACGAGCCGCTGTACGACGAAGATCACCACCCCATCGGCCTCGCTTACGTCGGTTTCAAGGCGGAGCTGCCGGTGCTCAGCAATGCGCTGGAACAGTCGCGCCTGCTGGGCAGCGGCTTCGTCGCCGTCGCCGATGACAAGACGATCCGCTATCTGCCCTCGTGGACGAACGCGCAGCAGGTCGCCGCCATCATCGAAAACCCGGGAACGGAGTGGGCGATCACGCGCACGCCGCTACCGGAATGGGGCTTCACGATCGTTGCGGCCTACCCGGTCGCCGAGCTCGACTCGCTCGGCGCGCGGATCGGCTACGGCGTCATCGCCGGCGGCCTGCTGCTGGCGGCGCTGATCGCGGTGGCGCTGTTCTTCCTGCTCGATCGCAAGGTGCTGCAGTTGCTCGGTGGCGAGCCGCAGGTCGCCGCGGATTACATGCGCAAGATCGCCAGTGGCGACCTCGGTATCGATATCGCGGTCGCGCACGGCGACCAGACCAGTCTGATGGCCTCGCTCAAAATCATGCAGCTGAAGCTGAAGAACATCGTCAACTCGATCCAGGGCCATTCGGCCGAACTCGGCGAACAGGCCAAGCGTTTCGAAGTCACCGCGACCGGATTCATGCAGAAGCGCGACGAGTCGACGATGCGCGATCTCATCCGCATGCTCGGCCAGATGACCAAGACGGTCGCGATGCTCGGGCAGTCGATGGGCCGCTTCAAGATGTAGCCCGCGGCGACAGGCGACGGCGCCGCCATCGCGCCGTCGTCATGCCTTCGTTGCGTTGATCCGCTCGACCACGGCGACCAGTGCGGGCCGCTGCTCGTGGTGCGTTTTCTCGACCGCCGCCACAATCGCCGCGAGAATCCTGCGCAGCGTTTCCTCATCGTTGCAGCGGTCGAGCAGATTCATCGTCGTCTGGCCGGCGACGCCAAAACAGTCCAGGCAGAAGTCCGACAAGGCGAAGCGCGCCTCCGGCAACGAGATGCCGGATTTCAACAGCGGCGTCGCGCTTGCCGCCGGCGCAGGCGCGCGCGTGGCAATCGACGGCCCCCCAGCCGAGATGAGTGCGATGAAACCGCCAGTGAGCAGCACGTCCGCGCGCTGCTCGATCTCCTCGCGCCGGAGCGGGCTCTTCTGCGCGATCGCGGCGAGGGTGGTCTGCCCGGTTTCGATCAGGAACAGGATGTTGCGTGCTCTGACGTCGAGCTTGTAGGTGCGATGGCGCAGCTCTTCGATGCCTTTCGGCGTGAGACCCAGACTTGCCTCCGGCTGCATGTTGCGCGCCCCCGACCCGTTTGGTTTTCGCGCAGCGGTTGCGCCGGTCGCGCATGATGCCACTTTCACGCTCGCGCTCGCGTCCGACCTTGGTCTCGCACGTTTGTGGGCGCAGGCCGCAACGCCACAGGCGGGCGCGACGAGGTGCGTCCGTCGCACAATCCGGACGGTTGACGCAAACTCCGCAGCTGGGCGGATGAGAGGGCCACCGCGTGTCGAAGCGAGCGTTTGCTTGAAACGCTATGAAGCACTCGCCGACGAGATCGCATCGTCGATCATCGCCGGCACGTTGCGGCCGGGCGACCGCCTGCCATCCGTGCGGCAGGCGGCCCTCAGTCGGAAGGTCAACCCGTCGACGATATTCCAGGCGTATTACCGGCTCGAGGCACGCGGTCTCGTGCGCGTGCGGGATCGCTCCGGCTACTACGTGGCAGCGGATCCATCGACGCAACCGCATGTGCTCGACGCGGCGTCGCAGCCCGACACCGCGTCGATCACGGTCGATGTCGGCGAGCGCGTCTTCGAGATCCTGCAGGCCACGACCAAGCGTGACGTCGTTCCGCTTGGCTCGGCATTTCCAAGTCCGCAACTTTTTCCGCTGCATCGTCTGGCGAAGACGATGGCCTCGACGGTGCAGAAGCTCGATCCGCGCGCGAGCATCGACTACCTCAACCAAGGCAATGCGCCTCTGCGGCGGCAGATCGCCTTGCGCTACCTGATCGACGGCTTGCACGTGCAGCCCGACGATATCGTCATCACGAACGGTGCGATGGAGGCGTTGAATCTTTGTCTCGCGGCCGTGACGCGGCCCGGCGACGCGGTGGTGATCGAGTCGCCGACCTTCTATGCCGCGCTGCAGGCGCTCGAACGCCTCGGCCTGAAGGCGATCGAAGTACCAACACACCCGCGCGAAGGCATCGAACTGGCAGCGCTCGCCGAGGTGCTCGAACGCGATCGTCCCAGCGCCTGCTGGCTGATGCCGAATTTCCAGAACCCGCTCGGCAGCCTGATGCCGGACGAGAAAAAACGCGATCTCGTTACGCTGCTTGCGCGCCATCGGACGCCGCTGATTGAGGACGACGTCTACGCCGAACTGTATTTCGGCACGCGCCGACCGACGCCGGCCAAGGCCTACGACGAACACGGCCTGGTCATGCATTGCTCGTCGTTTTCGAAATGCCTCGCGCCGGGCTACCGCATCGGCTGGGCGACACCCGGCCGCTTCGTGCAGGCAGTCGCGCGCCTGAAACTCAGTACCACCTTGACTGCCTCGGTACCGGCCGAAGCCACGCTCGCTGCTTATCTGGAGAAAGGCGGCTACGACCGCCACCTGCGCCAACTGCGCCATGCATTATCGGTGCAGCAGGACGCGATGATCGGCGCGATTTCGCGCCACTTTCCGCGACACACGCGCGCGACGAGACCTGCCGGCGGCTATTTCCTCTGGGTCGAACTGCCTGCTCACGTCGACGCACTCGAGGTACATCGCAAGGCCCTCGCGTTGAACATCAGCGTGGCACCCGGCCCGATCTTCTCCTCGCGCGGGCAATTCAGGAACTGCCTGCGTCTGAACTACGGGCATCCGTGGGACGCACGCATGGAAGATGCACTGGCGACACTCGGTCAGCTGCTGAAAGCGGTACCCGCTTGATGTCGTTTCGCGCGCCCTCCCCCCCTACGTCGTCTCATTGGGGAGAAGGCTGACGTCCACGCCCGCGCGAAGGTCGAGCGCGCAATAAATCGCACCCGTCGAATCGGACGGTGCCTTATCGATGTCGCGCCAACCTCCCCGTCTGCCCCAAAAGGGAGATGTCGCAGGAGAGGACTTGAGCGTAGGCTGATGCGGCAGCCGCAGGCCTGCGACAAAACGCGTCAGTCGATGCAGACTGATATGGTCTTTCCGCCGGCGACTGATCGGTCTACGGTGGCCGCTACACGCATACGATGTCTGCGGTGACGTTGCGTCACGCGAACGCAGGAGACTCACATGGGCGGCAAGATCCTGATTTTCGCGGCGATGGCCGCGATCCTCTACAACCTCGGCGCCGGGCTCTACTACATGATGGTGGACAGCGGCTCGACAGGTCGCACCGTCAACGCGCTGACCTGGCGTATCGGCCTTTCGGTCGGCCTGATCCTCGCAGTGATCTTCGGCATCTGGATGGGCTGGATTCAGCCGCACGGCATCGGTCAGTAACCTCATCGTTGCCGCTGGCGAGCGCGCTGCCGATATGTCGCTTCGATTCCTTCGATCGCTCACCATTGCGCTCGCGCTGATGAGCGCACCCGCCATAGCCGCGAGCGACCCCAATGAGCGGCTCGCCGCCTGCGCGGCCTGTCACGGGGCGCATGGCGAGGGCGTGCAGGGCGCCGAGTACTACCCGCATCTTGCCGGCAAGCCCGCCGGTTATCTGTTCGAGCAATTGAAAGGCTTTCGCGAAGGGCGCCGCATCAACACGCAGATGACCTGGCTCGTGCAGTTCGCCAACGATGCCTATCTGCAGGAAATCGCCGACTACTACGCCGCGTTGCCGCCGCGCACACGCGCTGCCGACACCGGTGCCGCCGATCTCACCAGCGAGCGCCGCGCCATCGCCGAGAATCTCGTGCTGCACGGCGATCCCGCCCGCGGCGTGCCGGCGTGCAGCGAATGTCACGGCAAGGCGCTCACCGGCCTCGAGCCCGGCGTGCCGGCCCTGGTCGGGCTGCCGGCAGAATACGTCGTTGCGCAATTCGGCAACTGGCGCGACGGCATCCGTCGCGGCGCCGCGCCCGATTGCATGCACGAGGTCGCCGACCATATCGCGGCGGAGGATATCCGCGCGATCGCGGTGTGGCTGTCGCAGCAAGCCAATGCCGACGGACAACGTCCTGTGCCGGCTGGCAGCTTCGTGCCGCCGAAGGCCTGCGGTTCGCTTCCGCATGCGGAGCCGGCGCGATGAAACGTTGGCATCGTCTCGGTGTTGTCGCGCTGGTGCTGCTGCCCGTCGTGCTTGCGGCGATCGCGATTGGCGGTGTGCTGTTCCTGCGTCAGGGCGGCTTCGCGCCGTATCGCATTCCGACGACACAGCGCGTCGTCGTCAGCGATGCAGCCACTCTCGCGCGCGGTGAATATCTCGCGCGCGTCGGCAATTGCGCGGCCTGCCACACCACGCGCGGTGGCGAGCCGTTCGCCGGCGGTCGCGCGTTCACTACCCGTGTCGGCACGATCTTCAGCACGAACCTGACGCCGGATGCGCAGAGCGGACTTGGCGAGTGGTCGGCCGATGAATTCACGCACACCCTGCGCCAGGGTGTCAGCCGGCACGGCGTGCTCTATCCGGTATTTCCGTACGCACACTTCGCGTTGCTGACGGACGCAGACATCGATGCGCTCTACGTGTATCTACGCAGCGTCCCGGCCAGCGCGGCCGCGCCACCGCCGAACCGGCTCGAATTCCCGGCAAGCTGGCGCCCGGCGCTGATCGGCTGGCGCATGCTGTATTACCGGCCGGTCGCAGCGATGGCATCGGCGCAGGTCGATCGCGGACGCTACCTTGTAGATGGCCTTGGCCATTGCGCGATGTGCCACAGCACGCGAGGCGCCGAAGGTTCGCTGCCGGCGCAGGGCTATCTCGCCGGCGGCCGCATTCCGGGCATCGGCTGGTACGCGCCGCCACTCGACAGCCGCCAGCTGCAGCGTTACTCGATCGAGCAACTGGCCGGCTATCTGCGTTCGGGCACGTCGCCATTTGGCGCGGCTTATGGTCCGATGGCCGAGGTCGTCTACAGCAGCCTGCAGTCAATCAGCGATGACGATGCGCTCGCGATCGCGCGCTATCTCAAGACCGTGCCGCCGCATGTCGCGCGCGATTCCCTACTGACCGCGCCCGAGGCCGCACCTCAGCGCAACGTCTCCGCGATCGACGGCGCCGAGGTCTACAAGCACAGTTGTGCGGATTGCCACGGTGCCGATGGCGAAGGCAAGACCGACACGTATCCGCCGCTGCGCGACGCCGTCGCTGTCACCGCTCCCGACCCGATCAATGCGGTTCGCCTGGTGTTGTACGGCGGCCTGGCGGTCACCAGCAGCGGCAATCCGCGCCCGCATTCGATGCCGCCCTTCGTGCAGCAGCTGAGTTCGGCCGAGATTGCCGCCGTCGTCAATCACATCCGTGAAGCGTGGGGCGCGCAAACCTCGCAACTGACCGCGGCCGACATCGAGGCGATGCACGGCCTCGTGATCGACTGAACCACTGCCGTCACCACTCTGGAACTTGCATGAGCCCCACGGTCGAATCCGGCCTCGCCTTCATTCTCTTCCTGCCGGTGTTCTTCATCATCGGTGCGTTGTATTGCCTGTTCCCTCGATCCCCGCGTGGCGCCGCGCGGCTGCTCGGCGACCTCGGCGTATTGATCCTCGCTGCGCTGCTCAGCGTGTTCGCGATGCGCTGGGGCTTCCATGCGGCGTCCGGCGTCGCCGGTGCGTTGTGGAAGCAGATCGTCGCGACCCTGCTCGCCTACGGCGCCTTCCTGGGTATCGTCTGCATCGCATTGCCGCTGCGCGCGCTGTGGTGGCGGCGCATCAAACGTCGGATCGAACCGAAGGCCATGGCTGTGATCGTTGCCGGTGCCAGCGTCTTCTTGAGCGCTGCGATCAGCCACCTCGTCTGACGCAGAACGCTCGACATCGGAAGATCACGCCACGCGTTCGACTCAGCCCGTCCGCAGCGCGAATTCGCGTCCCAGCCAATCGACGAACACGCGCACCCGCGGCGACAGCTGGCGACTGTGCGGATACAGCAGCGAAACCGGCGTCGGCGGCGGTGGGAATGACGGCAGCACTTCAACCAGCGTTGCCGCCGCGAAGTCGGCTTCGAGATGATAGCGCGGCACCTGGATCAGCCCGAGGCCGAGTCGCGCAGCGGCGAGGCTGGTCTCCGCGCCGGTCACCGAGACCGTCAACGGCAAGGTCATCTGCCGCCGCGCACCATCGCGGCTGAATTCCAGCGGCATCACACTGCCGCTGGCGGACGAGACGAAGCCGATCATGCGATGCCCTTCGAGATCATCCGGCGTGGTCGGTGTGCCGTAGCGTTGGAGATACGCCGGCGCCGCGGCGGTCGCTTCCGGCAGCAGGGCCACGCGGCGGCCAATCATCGCGCTGTCCTTGAGGTCGCCGACACGCAGCACGCAGTCGACGCCCTCGCGCACGAGATCGACGAGGCGATCGCCCTCGCCGATATGCAATTGCAGATCGGGATATTGCGCTAGGAACGCCGGCAGCCCGGGCAGCATGAAGTGGCGCGCCAGCGTGCCATGCACGTCGACCCGGAGCAGGCCGCGCGGTTTGGCGTCACTGAACGCGGCTTCGGCGTCCTCGAGGTCGCCGAGGATGCCGAGGCAGCGCCGATAGTAGGCCTCGCCGTCGAGTGTCGGGCTGACGTGCCGCGTTGTGCGTTGCAGGAGGCGAACGCCGAGTTGTGCTTCGAGCTGCTTGACGGCCTCGGTGGCGGTCGAGCGCGGCAGACCGAGATCGTGCGCAGCCAGCGTGAAACTGCGGCGCTCGACAATGCGCGTGAAGACGCGCAAGGCCTCGAACTTGTCCATCGACTGTTCCAAAATCCTGAATAGTGTTGATAAAGAATAGGGGATTATCCGAAACGACCCAAATTGTATCTTTATACACACCGACATCGGGTCGGCCTGGAGAACGCAGATGAGTGAGCAAACGAACAAGGTCGCGATCGTCACCGGTGCCTCGCGCGGCATCGGCGCCGCGGTCGCACAACGCCTCGCGCGCGATGGTTTCACCGTCGTGATCAACTATTCCGGTGCCGCCGCCGCAGCCGAAGCGCTGGTCCGCACGATCGAGCAGTCTGGCGGTCACGCGCTCGCCGCCCAAGCCGATGTCAGCGATGCCGCCGCGGTACGCCGCCTGTTCGATGCCGCGCAGACTGCCTTCGGTGGTATCGACGTGCTGGTCAACAATGCCGGCATCATGAGCTTGGCGACGATCGCCGACACCGACGATGCGAGCTTCGACCGCTTGATGGCGATCAATCTGAAAGGCAGCTTCAACACGTTACGCGAGGCCTCGGCGCGGCTGCGCAATGGCGGTCGCATCATCAATTTCTCGTCCAGCGTGGTCGGCCTGCTGCAGCCGACCTATGCGATATACGCGGCGACCAAGGCGGCGGTCGAGGCGATGACGGGTGTGCTCGCGAAAGAACTGCGCGGCCGCAACATCACCGTCAACGCGATCGCGCCGGGTCCGACGGCGACCGATCTGTTCCTCAAGGGCAAGTCGCCCGAACTCGTCGATCGCCTGGCCAAGCTGGCGCCGCTGGAACGTCTCGGCCAGCCCGACGACATCGCCGCGGCCGTCGCCTTCCTCGCCGGTCCCGATGGCGGCTGGATCAACGGCCAGGTTCTGCGCGCGAACGGCGGAATCATCTGAATCCGATTTCCAGACTGCGCTTCGCGCACAACGATCAGCCTCCTTGAAGTGAACGATGTCATCAAGACCGTCATCACGGGTGGCTTCAGCCCGCGTGTTGCTCGCAGCGGGGCGTCGGATGCTCAGGTATTCGCCGGTCGCACCACCGGTCCGCTCCAGCCCGGTCCGCGGATGTGCTGGATGACGGCGGCCTGCACCGCGCTGTCGTCATCCATGCCGCCGTGCGTGGTCGCCTTCGTCGCCGCCGCGGCCGGCGCGACGAAGCCGCCGGGACTGGCGAGCCGATCGACTTGTGCGCCCCACGGCTGCGTGACCACGGCGGGCACGAGAAATTTCTCCATGCCGAGGATCGGCACATCCTGGCCGCCTTCGAGCGAACGCGAGACCAGATACAGCAATGAGTGGCCGTAGGGGCCACAGGTGGGATGGCTGAGCTCGGCAGCGCTGGTCAGGTTCGCGATCAGCGTGCGGATCGGCCGCTTCGAGTCGGCGACGAGGCCACCGAGACTCGTATCGAACAGATCGATCGTCGCCGCCGGCGCCATGAAGCTCAGCGATTCGATCGTCAGTCCCTGCGCCGCGGCGCGCTTGCCGAGATAGCAATGCACGATGGATCCCGCCGAATGGCCGACCAGATGCAGACGCACTTTCGGCAAGCTCTTCTCGCGCTGCACGAACAACTTGAACAACTGCACGACACCGGACTGCTGCGTGCTCGACATCGCGTCCGCATTCTTCTTCATCTCGCCCCAGAGCTTGCCGCCGGGCCAGCGCGCGAAACTCTCGATGCGTTCGTTCTTCCAGTCGCCGACCGCCGCCGTGAAGCGATCCCACCAGCCGCCGGCGGTGTCGTTGGCCGCCTCGTCCTGCTTCTTGGCGAAATCGTCGAGCATGTCCATCAGGGTTTGCAGCGCACCGGTTTCCCACATCAGGAAGATCGGGAAGATCCGGTTGGAGCGGAGCAGCGGAATCCAGCTGCGCGCGGTCTCGGCCGCGGCGTTCTCATCGACGAGGCCGCCGTGCGCATAGATCGCGATGTCGACGGTATCCTGCGGACCGAGTCCCCATTCCTTGCACGCGACCTTGCCGAGATGGAAGTCGAGCAGGTCGACCAGATCGCCCGGATTGGTGCGGAAGCGCCCGCGCTGACTCAACTCGCCATTGTTTTCCATGTCGATGACGAACGGCGCGATCTGGTGGTCGGCCAGCTTGTCGTCGCTCGCGAGCATGACCGGCTGCCCGGCCGCCTTCGTGCGCAGGGTGGAGTCTTGCGCGACCAGTTCGTGCTCGCAGGTGACGACGCCGAGTTGTACGACCCAGCAATCCATCGCGTTCTGCAGCCAGTCTTCGTAAGCGAGAATCGCGAAACCACCATGGCCCCAGTGGAGTCCCCACGAGTTCTGCACGACGAAGCCGGCCTCACAGTAACCGACGATCGCGAATGCATGGCCGGCGGTTCCACGCGCAGGCTTGATCTTCGGCAACTGCGCGATGCTGGTCGGCGGTGCGTCGGCCGCGCCATTGACCAGCGCGGACCAGCCGTCGTGAACCATCGCGCTGGCGTAGACGACGCCGGCTTCGGCGAGCGCGACATGGATGTCGCCGAGCGCCTTCGGCACGATACGGTAGTAAGTGCCGAGCGGGCGCTTGACCGCATCCAGCCACCAGTCCGTGTCCGGATCGTTGGTCGCCGGCGGCATGCGCTTGGTCTTCCACAAGCGCGCCAGGCTGGCGCCGTGACGCGACCAGCCCTTGAGCGCTCCGCGCAGCGACGAGCCGGCGTCGGCCTCGTCGTTGTCGCTCCACTCGTCGTAGCGTCGCGCCATGCTGTAGAGCATGTAGCCGGAGATCTGCTCGGCCGGCCGCTGGCCGCGCGCCAGCAGGATCTCGACGACGGTCGCCAGCGCGAAGCCGGTGCAGGCGTTCGACTGCTGCTGATCCTTGATCGGCCGTGGGTCGGTCGGCAGGATTTGCGCCAACGGGCTGATCGCGATGCTCGGCCGGTACAGCCAGTCACGCAGATCGACCGAATCGGGCTTGACCGGCGAGCGTCGCAACGGCTGGCGCTGCGACTCTACCGCGGCAAAGCTCGCGCGGCCGGGCGGCAGCGCGGACCGCTTCGTTGCCGCCGTTTTGCGTGGCGCTTTTTTTGCCGGCCTGCGCGCAGCACCGGCGGCTGTCGCTGGCGCTGCGCTGAAGCGTCGATACGCATCGCGCAACTTTGTGTCGTACGCATTCGCACGATACGCACTGCCGTTATACGCCTTGGCAAAGCCGGCCCAGTCCAGCTTGCGCAGTGCGTCGATGAAGGGCGCGCGCGCGATGAAGGCGGCGAACAATGCGAGCTGCTGATCGACGCCGGCGCGTTGCGCGACGACGAAGCTGTCGACATCCGCGCAGCCGCAGGCGTCGTAGTTGAAGCCCATGATCTGGAACATGCCCCAACTCGCCGACTGCAGCGCGGCCGTGCGATCGAGCACGCAGGCGGCCTTCAGCCGATCCCACTCGCCGGCGAGCGAACCGGAATATTTCTTCCTGTCCCACGTCGGGTAGCTAAGCTGCGGATGGGTCGCATCGAAGCTTCCTTGCGTGAGGCGGTGGAATACGTGCCCCTCGAACAGCACCTTCGGCAGGATCGAAGGTTCCTGCAGGAAACCGTCGCCGGCCGATTCGACCTCAGCCACCGCGCACAGCGCAGCGACTTCGGCGTCGAGCTGCTTGGCCAGACGCGTCCAGGCCTCATTGCTGATGATTCGATTCATGCACGGCTCCCGCTCGAACGAACGATGTCAGCGAAGCTTCACCGCCGCGCGCCGGCAGCTGACGTGCGCTGAGTCCTTGACCGCCACAACGTCAGCACGTCGGCTCGCACGGTGCCGGAGTTTCGCTCACGACCTGGCGGTTGTATGCGTTCGAAATCACATCGACGCATTTGCCGTCGGGCTTCTTGATCCGGCGCAGGAAATTGCCCTTGCCATCGGGTGGCCGCTGGCAGATCACGGTCGCATCCAGCGATCGCGGCAGCGCATCGGCCTGCGCATATGCCGCTGAAATCGGCAGCAGCAGATTCCACAGCGATGCCTGTGCATCGAGCTGTTGCCCGACGATCGCCTTCAGCGGCACGATGATGGGGTTCGGGTAAGCCCCGGCCGTCGCATTCTGAGCCACGATGGCGACGTCGCCGGTCGCGCAGACGATCGCGCCGATCGACACATTGCCATGCTGGGTCGACGGATGATTCATCGCTTCCTCCGTGCAGGCGAAGTTCGTCTTCAACAGCTCGAGCTGTTCCTGCGCGTCGCGCGCCTTGCCTAGCGGCACCGAGACCGGCAACGACCAGGCCTTGAGCAGGTCCGTCAGCGCCGGCAGGGCGCCGAACATCGAGACCAGCAGCGTCGGATAGACCAGCAGCCATTGCCACCATGGCATGCGCTTCGCGGCCGTTGCGTTCGTCGGGGGTGCTGCGATTTCCGCGGGGTGTGTGCCTGTCACGCTGCTCATGTCGCCGTCTCCCGGATGGCCCTGCCACCCTCGTTGCGCTGGATGATCGCGGTTGTGCTCGCGGGCGCGCCGAGCGTCCTTGTCTCCGCTTTGATGTGCCCGCCCTACTCCGTCCTTGCCCACGTGCCTGCGAAGTGACCGCTTGCTACTTGATCTTTACGACGAATCGTCGCGATTCGCGACATCAACGAAACACGACGCGGTGGGGCACGCCCAAGCCGATGCGTCGTTCGCCTCTCACGCGATGCGGGCGTTCAGCGCCGTCGATGGACAAGCCAGCGATGCTGGTAGGCTGGAGCCATGCTTCCATCCACGCGCACGGCTGCAGGAAACGTCATGAGCCCATCCCTGCAGCGCCTCACGCAAACCGAAGCGGTCGACTACCTGCTCGCCCTGGGCGGTGCGCAACTCGCCGTCGCCGCGCCGCTCGGCCTCGGCAAGCCGAATCGGCTGTTGAACGCGCTGTACGCCCGAGTCAAGGCGGATCCGGCGCGTTCACTGCGGCTGTACACCGCGTTGTCGCTCGATCCGCCTGCCGCCGGCAGCGAGCTCGAGAGGCGTTTCCTCGACCCTTTTCTTGCGCGCCAGTTCGGCGCCGACTATCCGCGCCTCGACTACGTCATCGATCTGAAGGCCGGGCGCCTGCCGGCGAACGTGCACGTGCAGGAGTTTTATTTCCAGTCCGGCGCCATGCTGGGTTCGATGCAGGCGCAGCGCGACTACGCGAGCATCAACTACACCCAGGTCGCGCGCGATCTTGCCGACGGCGAGCTGCACGCGATCGTGCAACTGATCGCGCGCCGCGGCGATGGCGACGACGCGCGCTACAGCCTGTCGTGCAATCCGGATGTGACGCTGGACGTGCTCGATGCTTTCGCAGCGCACGGCAAGGCGCGCCCGCGCGTGATCGGCGTCGTGCATCCGCAATTGCCATTCCTCGGCGGCGATGCGGAAGTCGACGTGAGCCTGTTCGATGCATTGGTCGAGGAATCGGCGGCGTCACAGCCGCTGTTCGCGCTGCCGCTCGGCTCGGTCGATCTGGCCGAGTATGCGATTGGTCTGCACGCAAGCACGCTGGTGCGCGACGGCGGCACCTTGCAGATCGGCATCGGCGCACTCTCGGACGCGATCGTACAGGCGCTGCTGCTGCGCCAGCGCTGCAATGCCGACTACGTCGATGCGCTGCGTGCACTGCGTGGCAATGAGCCGGCCGACGACGCGCTGATCCAGCGCCATGGCGGCCTCGGACCCTTCGCGCGCGGACTCTACGGCGCCAGTGAAATGGTCATGGACGGCTTCATGCACCTGCGTCGCGCCGGCATCCTGACGCGCCGCGTCTACGACGATATCGACCTGCAGCGCGCGCTCGACGACGGTGTCGTGGCTGACACGCTGCACCAGGGGGACGCCACGCGGCTGCGCGGCGCCGGCGTGCTGCCGGCATGGCTCGATACCATCAGTGCCGAGCGCCTGCAGCAGTTCGGTGTGCTGCCGGCGGATTCGCAGTGGCGCGACGAGGCGCTGCGCCTGGCCGACGGCAGTGCGATCGGTGCCGATCTCGACGACCCTGCCAATCTCGCCGCACTCGATCGCGCCTTGGCTGGTCAGCGCTTGCGCGGAGGTCACTATCTCAAAGGCGCGTTCCTGCTCGGCTCGAAGGATTTCTACGCATGGCTGCGCGCGCTCGACGGCGACGACTACGCCGGCCTCGCGATGAGCCGGGTGTCCGACGTCAACCAGCTGTATGGCGGCCGCGAGCCGCTCGACGCGGTTCAGCGCCGCGACGCGCGCTTCTTCAACACCTGCATGATGGCGACCCTGCTCGGCGCGGCCACCTCGGACGCACTCGAGGACGGCCGTGTCGTCAGCGGCGTCGGCGGCCAATACAACTTCGTCGCGATGGCGCATGCGCTGGAGGGTGGACGCTCGGCCCTGCTGCTGCGCGCAACCCGCAAGCACGGTCGGCGCGTTGAATCGAACATCCGCTGGAGCTACGGCCATACGACGATCCCGCGTCATCTGCGCGACATCTACATCACCGAATACGGCGTCGCCGACCTGCGCGGCAAGTCCGACGAAGCCTGTGTGCGCGCGATGCTCCGAATCAGCGATGCGCGCTTCGTCGACGAGCTTGCCGCGACGGCAATCCGCAACGGCAAGCTGCCGAAGGATTTCCGCCCGCTGGACAGCTGCCGAGGCAATACGCCCGAAGCGCTCAGCGAACGTCTGCAACCTTTCGCAGCGCGCGGCCTGCTGCCGTCGTTTCCCTTCGGCAGCGATTTCGACGCGGTCGAACGACAATTGCTGCCAGCCCTGCTCTGGCTGAAGAAGAACACGGCTGATGCGCGGCGTTGGCCGCGCGTACTCGGCGCGCTGCTCGCGCCCGGCGCCAGCCGTGAAGCGCAAGTGTGCCTTCAGCGCCTGCATCTCACTGGAGCGCAAACCCTGCGCGAACACCTGCTCGCGCGCCTGGTGCGCGGTGCGCTCACGCGATCCGGCCATCGCGCCGATTGAGGCAGCTCGATGGCGAAACGGATTGGCGGCGCGGTGAAGCTCCATCGATTTCATACCGCACTGCTTGGGCGGGATCACCGCGCGTGTCTGCGCGAATTCTGACGCGGCGCGAGTATCGCCGTCGCCCATGCGATGCATCGTGCTTGCTTCAGCGCGCGCGGCGACGCGGCGGCGCACGCAACACACGCAGCAGCAATCGTTCGCCGCCGCTCCATCCCGCGAATTCGGCCACCTCGGGCAGGCTTCCGCTGCGCCAGGCTTCAAATACAGCCGGATGGACATACGAGTTTCGACACACGGTCGCCGTATTGCCGAGCACGCCGGCCACTTCGCGCACGGCGGGCGCCATCGCGCGCGCAAAGTCGGTCTCACTGTGCCTTCGCGGCAGTGGCGTGGCTGCCAGCGCGCGCAACGCGAGCACGCTGGCGCCCCAGGTGCGGAAATCCTTCGACGTGAAGGATGCTCCCATCGCCTCGCGCAGATAGTCGTTCACCAGACCGGAATCGACCGACTGCACGCGGCCGTCGTCATCGCGATACTGGAACAGGCGTTGGCCCGGCAGCTCGCGGCATCGATGCAGCAGCCGCGTCAGCTTGGCATCGTCGACGACGATTTCCTGGCTCTGCGCGCTCTTGCCGCGAAAGCGCAGACGCACGCGGCCGCCGCGCAGGAAGGCGAGATGGCGATCACGCAGCGTGGTCAATCCGAACGAACCGTTCTGGCGCCGGTATTCCTCGTTGCCGATGCGCGCGAGCGTCTGGCCGAGCAGGCTGACGACGACCGCGAGCACGCGTTCGCGCGGCAGGCCGGCCAGCGCCAGATCGCGCCGCAGACGTCGCCGCAACGCCGGCAGCTGCAAGCCGAACTCGCGCATCCGCGCGAACTTGCCGTGCTCGCGCAGTCGGCGCCAGTCGGGATGGTAGCGGTACTGCTTGCGATGCCGCGCGTCGCGCCCGATCGCCTGCAGGTGACCGTTCGCGAGGCGGCATATGCGCACGTCCCGATACGCCGGCGGGATCGCGAGCGAGCGAATCCGCGCGAGAGTCTTTTCGTCGCTCACGCGACGACCCGATCGATCGTGGTAGACGAAGCCAGCGCCGACGCGGCGGCGCACGATGCTCAAATCCGTATCGTCGGTATGCACGAGGCGGGTAGCGCGCCCGCGACCTGCTGCAGCCGTGCGGTCTTGCTTGTTCACATCAGAGCATCCCGTCGATTGGCAGCACGCGCAGCAGATCGACTTCGAAGCGGCGCAACGCGGATACACCCGGCTCGTGATCGTCGACGTGCGGTTGGCCACCTTTGTCGTCCGACTGCCATTGCAAGCCGCTGACCCGGCCACTTGCGGTCCGCCGCAGCACGACCTGGAATGCGTTGTCCGGCCTGATCGCCTCGTCGAAGAAGCCACCGGCGGCTTCCGCCAGTGCGGGGCTGTCGACAATCACGCCCATCTCGGTATTCAACAGTTTCGAACGCAGGTCCATGTTCATCGAGCCGACGAAGACGTAACGGCGATCGACCACGATCGCCTTTGCGTGCAGGCTGACGCCGGACGAGCGACCGTGCGCCGATGGCTGTTGCGGCACCAGCGGCCGCAACTCATGCAGCTCGATGCCACCGCGCAACAAGTCGCGCCGATGGCGCGCGTAGCCGGCATGCACCATCGGCTCGTCGGTCGCCGCGAGCGAATTGGTCAGCACCTTCACTTTCACACCACGCTGGGTGAGCGTCGTCAGATAGCGCAGGCCATCGTCGGTCGGAACGAAGTACGGCGAGATCAACAGGACCTCACGCTCGGCCTTGTCGATGGTCGCCTTCACCTGTGGTCCGATGCGCAGGCGCGGATCGTGGCGGCCAAGTTCGATTTTTTCCGGCTCGTCGGCGACCATTGCCGCATCGCCCCACAGCCATTGCCCCGGCCGCTCGACGCCGGCACCGCCCGGCAAGGAACCGGTCAAGGCCGCCGCATAGTCCGAACGCGCGAGCGCACGCGCGGACTTGTCCAATTGCGGACGCAATTGTGCCAGCGCCTGCGGCGTCGAGAACGCGGTCACCGGGACAGCGGCTTCGTCGTTCCAATAGGCGTCGAATGCGCGTGAGGTCTCGGCAACGACCGGGCCGATCGCGATCACGTCGAGATCGCGGAAGTGTGCGTTGTCGCCATCGCTGAAATAGGCGTCGCCGATATTGCGCCCGCCGACAATCGACACCGAGTTGTCGACGATGAACGCCTTGTTGTGCATGCGCCGATTGAGGCGGCGAAAGTCGAGCAGGAACTGCCCGGCCTTCGACAGCATCGAAGGGCTGCGCGTATTGAACGGGTTGAACAGGCGCACTTCGATATTCGCGTGCGCGTCGAGTGCATCAAGCATCGGGGCGGCATCGTCGACATCCAGATCATCGACGAGCAGGCGCACGCGCACGCCGCGATCGGCAGCCGCGAGCAGTCGTTGCATGACCAGGCGACCGGTCGCATCGTTGTCGAAGATGTAGTACTGCAGGTCGATCGAGTGCGTCGCGTGATCGGCCAGGGTGACCCGGCTCATCAGCGCATCGCTGTTGTCGACTAGAAGGCGAAAACCGGACTGGTCGCCATGCGACGCCAGACGCGATTCGACGTAGCGGGTGGTGGGCGTCGCCGTAGGCGCCGCCAGTGCGACCGAGGGACGCTTGACGTAGTCGGTGCGCAGCGACGAGCAGGCGACGAGCAGCAGCAGCGCGGCGTACATCACGAGCCGCAAACCGCGCCACGGCGGCGCCGGGTAGCGCGGAGGTGATTCAAGCGGCGATGTCGGCATCGTCGGACTCCCAGTTGATGTCGGCCAGCAGAGGAAGATGATCCGAGGCGACGCGAGCGAGTCGGCTGCGATGCGTGCGCACCCGACATAGCCGGTGCGCCGGCGACATCCAGATGCGGTCCAGCGCCAGCAGCGGCAACACCGACGGAAACGTCGCAAGCGCCGGCGTTTCGCCGAAATGGGCATGCAAGCAGCGCAGTGCGCGGCCAGGCAGGAACCATTCGTTGAGATCGCCGAGCAGCACGGTCGGCAGCACAGGGCTGCCGCGAATCATGCCGAGCAGGCGCGCGACCTGCTGGCGACGCTCGCCACGTCGAAGCCCGAGGTGCGTCGCGATCACGCGCAGGCGCGCACCATCGCAGTCGAGCACGACATCGATGGCAGCGCGCGGCTCACGCCGTCCAACGGCGAGTGCGACGTGATCGACCGAGACGACCGGATAGCGACTCAGCAGACCATTGCCGAAATGGCCGTCGACGCGCCGCAGCGTTGGACCGGCAATCGCGTGGTAGCCGGTGCTGGCGCGCAACAACGCGAGCATGTCGATGCCCGTATCGTGCGACGCCAGTTCCTGCAGCGCGACGATGTCGGCACGAAGTTCGGTCAATACGCCGGCGATGCGCTGTGGCGCGTAGCGGCGATCGAAGCCGATGCCGCCATGCGTGTTGTAGGAGGCGATCACTGTCGCGGCTCTCATGCGGATTAGCGGCCTCGCATGATTCGTGCGATGCGTCGACGCAGCAGATAGGTGAGCGTGAAGGCCGCGAGGAGCGCCAGCGCAAGCAGGCTGAAGGTCAGAGGACCGGGATGGGCAATCCATGCAACGACGCGATCGACGAATAGCGCACTGACGACGATGCCTGGCAGCATGCCGAGCGCGCTGCCGAGCAGATAGTCGCGCCGTCCAATGCGTGCGGCGCCGGCAACGAGGTTGACGAGGCTGTACGGGGCGATCGGTACGATGCGCACGAATACGATCGCAGGCAGGCCTCGACGCGCGAGGCGCGCACCGAGGCGTTGCAGGCGCGGACTCAGTCGAGTCTGCAGCGGACCGTTGCGAATGGCGCGACCGATCTCGTACAGCAACGCCGCGCTGGCAAGCGAACCGATCAACGCGTAGAGACCACCGAGCAGCGATCCGAACAGGATGACGGTGACCGCAATCAGCACATTGACCGGAAAAAACACCAATCCACCGATCAGATAGGCGGCGAGCATCAGCAGCGGCGCCCACGGCGAAGCGCCGAATTGCCCCATCGCGGCGACGAGGTGCGCGACATCGGCCCACTCACGCAACGGTGTGACCAGCCAGAGAATCGCAAGCGCGCCGAGCACGAACAGGGCGGCAACACCGAGCGCGACTGGGCGCAAACGGGACGGCTGCGTCGCTGCGGCAGAATCGGCTGCAGGTTCAAGACCATCTCCAACCTGCAGCATGTGGCGGTCACGACTTCGCATCCTCTCACTGTGCGGTGGCGAGGATGAACGGAAGCCGGTGCGTCGCGGCGGATGCCGCGGGCGACCGATGTCGTCGCCCGTGGAGGTACGATGACGGCGTCAGAAGTGCCTTCGTCATGCCGATCGCGGCTACCCTCGCTTGGACATCGATGCTGCAACACCGCACGCGGCCTGCGCCATGCATGACCGCCCTGCGCCCCTGAAATTCCGGACACTTGCATGATGAAGCGCGATCGATTGCGCGAACTTGGGCGCCATGAAGCAGGCCGATTCGCGAAGACGAATCGCGTGGTCGCACACCGGCAAGCCGAGATGGAATTTTGCGATGGCACCCGTGCGCATGCCCACTGACTCGCGCGAGCGCTCGCCTTTGGCCGGTGAGGATGGATCGGACGGCGCGGGATTCCCACGCGCGCTCGCCCGCGGGCAGGCCTATCTTTATGTCATCGCTTGTCGCGACGATAGCCTGTTCAAGGTGGGCTACTCACGCGATCCGCTGCAACGTTTTCGGACGCTGCATCCACGCTTCTTCGAGTTCTTCGATCTCGGCCGCGGGATTCTCGTCAAAACCGAGCGCGTCGCACAGGCGCGACGACTGGAACATGCTCTGCACGTGGCCTTCGCGATTCACCAGGCGCCGGCGCCGGTCTGCGTGCCCGCATCGGCTGCTGGTCATACCGAGTGGTTTCGTGGCGTGCTCGACGACGCCGTTCACGCCGCGCGTGAGCAGGCGCTGCACGATGCCTTCGCGCACGAGCTGCCCGATGCGTGGCTGCGCTCCGTTCTCGCGCAACGAAAGGACCTCCTGTTCGACTGGGCCTGCAGGGTGTTCGAAGCAATCGAGTACGCCGAGCACAATCTGGCCGGCGCGGGCGTTGGCGTATACATGCGCACACTCTGCGACGTGCTCGATGCGTATCGCATGGTCGGTATCGATCCCTGTCCGTTGCTTCCAACGCATGTCGGTCGCTGGTACGCGGCCCGCGCGCGCTGAGCGCAGGCCGCATCCGCTCCATCATTCCCGCAGCGGCGTTGGCCGTGCTATTTGCGATTCTTCGTCGATGGCTTCGCCGGTTCGCCTTTCTTGCCGAAGTCTTCCATCAGCGTCTTCATGTCCTCGGCATGCTCCTCCTCGACGGCGAGGATCTCCTCGAGCATGCGCCGCGTGGTTGAATCGTCGTTGCCGATGTAGTCGATGATCTCGCGGTAACTGTCGATCGCGATGCGCTCGGCCACGAGATCCTCCTCGATCATTGCAGCGAGATCGTCGCCGACGACGAATTCGGAATGGCTGCGCGCGGAAAGGCCGTCCGGTGAAAAATTCGGCCGGCCATCGAGCTGCGTGATGCGTTCGGCGATGCGGTCGGCGTGTTCCTGTTCCTCATTGGCATGTTCCAGAAACTCCGCCGCGACGCTTTTCGCGTTGATACCGGATGCCAGATAATGGTGCGCCTTGTAGCGCAGCACGCAGACGATCTCCGTCGCGAGCGCCTCGTTGAGCAGCTTCAGCACGGTGTTTCGATCGGCCTTGTAGCTGTCAGTCACCGCGCCTTTCGCGATGTGTTCCCGCGCGCGACGACGAAGGGTCTGAATATCCGAAAGAAACGGTTTCGCTGCCATGGCTGCCTCTCGTGAGTGGTGGCTTTGGAATGCGATCTGCCCCAGGCAAGATGCATCGCAGTATCCTAGGCCGGTCGCCTGCACGTCCGATGAGCGGCGCAGCCATGGCTTCATCGGCAATTCACGCGGCCGCGCAGCCTGCGGCCTGGGTCACACGCGCAGCAGCGCGAGCACGATCTCGATGACGATGAGGAAGATGATCGCGAGTTCGAGCAGCTCGGCGCGGCTGCTCGATGCCTCGTCATACAGCGCCGCATAGGTATCGCGCACAATCGCGAGCTTGCGATCGACCGCGGCGCCGAGCTTCGGCACCCGGAACAGTTCGAGCGCAGACGCGTAAATGCGCGCGAGATAGACATCCTCGGTGACCTGCAGCGCGTTGTCGACCTTCTCGGTCAGTTCGGTCACTTCGGCAACCAGCGTGTACAGCCGCCGCGCGAGGTGCGCAAAGCGACGCGCGGCGAGCAGCGAGGCGGTGCCGCGCGCCTCCTCGACGAGGTCGTACATATGCGGCAGCTCGGCGTCGAGCAGTTCGTCGTAGTAACGCAGTTCGAGCAGCTGGGCATTGGCGACCTCGAGCACGTCGGCGACGTCGGAGTCGCCGCGCGGCTCGTAGATGAAGGCGCGATCCCAGGTCAGCACGACGAGGTCGTCCTCGTAATAGGAGAAGCTCTGTCGCAGCAGATCGCGCCGCGCGCCATCGGAGAGCCGACGCTGCTCGCCGGACAGCAACGGCACCAGGTCGACGCGCTCCTGCAATGCGGCGGCGCTGAGCGGCTCGCCGAGTTCCTGCACGACCGCCAGCAGATAGTCCTCTTCCAAGGTCGTGCTCGACGGGCGCAACAGGGCGGGCTCGACGATCGCGCGCACGTCGGCCAGCAGGCGGTCCCACAGCTCGCTGCGTGCGACCGAACCAATCGCCTGCTCCACGAGCTGCACTGTCGCCACGAAATCCGGCCAGGCGAGGTTGGCGACCGGCACGCGCACCGCGAGCACGACGACGCCGAAGTCGAAGAAGCGCGCGGTCGCAGCGACATCGACCGCGCGTCCGCCGATATCGAGCGCAAACGGCGACAACGACAGCAGTACCGGCGGCACGCCGAACGCAACCGCTTTCTCAGGCACCGATTGCAGTCGCGCACGATTGCTCGCCGTACTCGAGTGCGTCGCCCACAGGCTCTCGACTCGGGCAAGATCGATCGAATAAGCCACGTCAAAGTGGCGCAGCACGACGATCGCGCCGCACTTCACGATGACGTCATTCGCGCTCTGCATGGTCACTCCATGGCCGATCCGGCCCAACGTTCGTAGCGGCAGCAGCGTAGCAGTCCGATGTTGCCGCCGAGCGGCCTTCGGACGAGTGCCGCGCCGTCGGCTGCATCGCGCAGAATGTCGCAACGAGAATCCGGCAAATCATGGCATGCATGTCAATTCAGACCTATCCAAATGTAAAATATGAATGTTTGCACAAGGGGAGCGCCATGCCGCCCGCCTCGCCGCGTTGCCCCCAGGTGGAAAGCTTCTTCCACCCGGATACCGGAACATTCACGCACGTAGCTTATGAGCGCCCCGGTGCCGCGGCCGCCATCATCGACCCGGTGCTCGACTACGACGCGGCAACCGCCTCCGTTTCGGTCACCTCGGCCGAGGCCGTGCTTGCTTTCATCCGTGCGCAACAGCTCAGCGTGAGTTGGATACTGGAAACTCATGTGCACGCCGATCACCTCAGCGCAGGCGGCTATCTGCACGAGATCCTGGGCGCACCGCTCGCCATCGGATGCGGCATCGTCGATGTACAGGCCCGCTTCCGCCTGCTGTTTGGCCTTGGAGACGAGTTCGTCGCCGACGGCCGCCAGTTCGATCGCCTGCTGCGCGATGGCGATACGCTCCGCATCGGCGAGCTGGAAGCACGCGTGATCGCCACACCCGGCCACACCGGCGACAGCCTCACGTATCTGATCGGTGATGCCGCCTTCATCGGCGACACCTTGTTCGCGCCAGACGTCGGCACGTCCCGCACCGATTTCCCAGGCGGCGATCCCCATCGACTTTACGCATCGATCCGGAAGATCCTCGCATTGCCGGCCGGGTCTCGCCTCTTCCTGTGCCACGACTATCCGGATGATCGTCGTGCTGCCATTGCCGAGATCTCGGTAGCGGCGCAGTCCGCGCACAATATTCACGTCGGTGGCGACGTTGCCGAGGCCGCGTTCGTCTCGATGCGCCAGGCGCGTGACGCCACGCTGCCGCCGCCGCGTCTGATGCTGGCGGCGCTTCAGGTCAACATCCGGGGCGGCCGGCTGCCACCGTCCGACGCTAATGGCTTGAGCTATCTGCGGCTACCGCTCAATCAGCTTGGAGGCGACGCCTGAGCGGCTGGTTTTTTACGTCGGTCGGCGTTGTCATCATCGCGTCGGAAAACGCGACCGACGATTGACGGCGCAAGACCCGCGTGCTTCAGCTCGCGTTGCGGCGACAGATGAAGAAGCCGTTGAACGTCAGCCGTCCCGTGCGCGGATCAGCCGTCAGTTTCTCCGGCGCCGCGATGCTGCCGGAATGCAGCAGGCTGCCGTCGTAGAAGATCAGGCGATTCCAGCGCGCCGGCACGTTGCCGATCTGCGTGAAGTAGTCGTTCGACGCGTGCAGATAGCCCGGCTGAATGCCATAGCGCTGCGTGAATGCCCCGCTCGACAGCGCGCTCGAATCGGCGAACAAGCGCGCGGTTTCTGCGGGCGTGCGTGTCGGCACGTAGAAACTGGTGCCGCCGAAGCTTGCGTCCTTGAACAAGTACAGCACCGAGGCTTGAATGCTGCGCGCGGCATCGAGTTCGTAGCGGTCGGAGTGGCACAGCCATTGATACGGCCGCAGCACCTGCGGCTGCAACGTGACCATCGAGAGGCGGCAATGCATCTGTTCGAGGCGCCGCGCATCGAACAGGCCGCGCATATGCTGGATGAAGTACTGACGCAGCGCCTCGTCGATCGGATCGGGCAGCAACAGGAAGTTGCCGGGATACGCGTTGAAGTCGACGGGCCGGAAGGCATCGGCGTTGACGGCCGCCCATTCAACGTAGCGTTCCGGTTGCAGCAGGGCATCGTCGACAACGTAGACGAACGCGCCGTTGTCCAGCGTGATCCGCTCGATCTGCGGACGTGGATTGAAGACCGCGACTGGCTGCATGGTATCCGTTTGACTCGGCGCCGCAGGGCCGTGCAGCGCGCTCGTCGGTCAGGATATATGGCATCGCGGGTTTCCGGCCAGCGTGCGGGCGGCCGAACCCTCAGGTCGGATCGTCGTGATGCAGGTCGTGCACGGCGATGCCGGCGATGGTCGCGGGCGCCTTCAGCCACTCGCGGTGACGCAGGGTACGCATCGTGTCCTCGTAGCCAGCGAGGCGATGTTCGCGCATCGAAGTGCCGGAGAATTCGTAGTCCTTGGCGTCGCTTTCGTAAGTTTTGTGCTGGTAGATCAGGTGCACGATATTGATGACGCCGGCGTCCGAATAGTCGGCGATCAGTTCCTTCTCGCCTGGGCGCAGCTGGTCTTCCGGCACGCGCTTGAGCGCGTCGAGCAGCTTCATCTTCAACGTGTGCACGCGGCGGAACGAGTCCGTGTTCTGCCGCGTGCGGCTCGAAAACATGATGTCCTTGTGGCGCGCCATCACCTCCGGCATCGCACGCGGAATGCTGCCGCGCGCGCTGAACAGATCGACCTGGAACACCAGCGAGCTGAGGTCTTCGTCCTGTTCGAGCAGGTATTGCAGCGGCGTGTTCGAGACGATGCCGCCATCCCAGTATTCCTCGCCGTCGATGCGCACCATCGGCAGCGCCGGCGGCAGCGCGCCACTGGCCATGATGTGTTCGGGACCGATGCGCTGCTCACGCGTGTCGAAGAAGGCGAAGTTACCGGTGCGCACATTGACCGCGCCGACGCTGAGACGCTTCTCGCCGTTGTTGAGCAGGTCGAAATCAATCAGGCGTTCGAGCGTGTCGCGCAGTTCGGAACTGTCGTAGTAGCTGGTGGCGCCCTTCGAGCCCGGCAGTTGCATCCACGGACTCAGCGACTGCGGCTTGAAGAAGCCGGGCTGGCCAAGCGTCAGCGTCATCCAGGCACTGGTCTGGTTGCGCAGCTCGCGGAAGAAGTCGCCCTCGGGCGTGTGATGCCAGACCTTGCGGCCCGAGATCAGCTCCCAGAATTCGGTCAGTCGCTCGACGCGGCGCTCGGGCGGATTGCCGGCGATGATTGCGGCGTTGATCGCACCGATCGAAACACCGGAAATCCAGTTCGGTTCGCAGCCCGCTTCGGCCAGCGCTTCGTAGACGCCGACCTGGTAGGCGCCGAGCGCGCCGCCGCCTTGCAGGACCAGAGCGACGCGTTCATAGGTCGAACTGACTTCCGCGATCGAAGGCTTGCGCGAGGTGGATTTATTCTCGCTTCTCTTTTCGTTGACGCGCTGATCCATGGGCTGCTCCTAAGCTTGGGCGAGATAGTCGAGCACGACCTCGCCCGGCCCGAGTGTCAGGTCGGCGACGAAATGCAGGGCGGACTTGACCTCGAGGACCGGCAGGCGCGCGACGTCGGCAATCACATGCGCATTCAGCTGCAGCGCCGCCGGGCTGGTCCAGGCGCCTTTCACGGTGACATCGGTGAGGAAGTAGCGCACCAGTTCGAGGATGCGCGGGCTGCCGTCGACGTGCGGGATGATCTTGACCAGGAAGTTCGGTGCTTCGAGCGCCTTCTGCACGACGGCGCGGTCGACCTCGCGATGCTTGTAGCCCATCGTGCCGGACGCGCACAGCTGGCTGCCGTAATGCAGCGTGCCGACGATGACCTCGCCCTCGTGCGTGATTTTCGGATTCGCCAGCTTCTTCGGGAAACCCCAGATCTCGCGGCCGCCGGCGATCGGGGCGTCGTCGTCCAGATACATCGAGTGCACATAGACGCCTTCCTGGCCCTGGTAGCGCACCGGAATGACCTGACCCGACTCGGTGTAGTCGCCGAAACCGGTCGAATCCGGCATGCGGATGAATTCGTATTTGACCACCGGCTCGATGATCTCGAGCGGTTCCGGCACGACGGCAGCGAGAGCATCCGGGTCCGTACGGTAGGTGATGATCACGTATTCGCGGTCGCGGAAGCGGTACGGAGCGGGCGGATAGGACGGGTTCGTCAGCGGCATCGCGAAGCCGCGCTGGCGGATCTCTGACAGGTTCACGGACGGCTCCTGATGGCCTCGTTCGGCGGCGCAGGCTGGCAGCCGCCGATGACAGTCTGATGGCGACTGTCATATGGCTGGCATGTGACGCACTCATCATTTTCCTCCCCACCCGCGACCACCGAGAGTTCCCCCATGTCAGCGCACGCCGCAGCGATAGAAAAAGCTTCTTCGCGACCTATGCTCGACAGCAAGCCGAACCCGTTTACCGGCCTGCTGTTCATCGCCCTGCTCGTCATCGGCATCGGTTTCAGCGCCTGGAGTCTGTTCGGCGACATCACCGGTTCCGCCGGACATGCGACGACCTGGCTGCCGTACTTCCTGCTCGGTATCGCGTTGCTGATCGCGCTCGCCTTCGAGTTCGTCAACGGCTTCCATGACACCGCCAACGCCGTCGCTACGGTGATCTACACGCATTCGCTGCCGGCGAACTTCGCCGTGGTCTGGTCCGGCTTCTTCAACTTCCTCGGCGTGCTGGTCTCGAGCGGCGCCGTCGCGTTCGGCATCATCTCGCTGCTGCCGGTCGAACTGATCCTGCAGGTCGGCTCCTCCGCCGGCTTCGCGATGGTGTTCGCGCTGCTGATCGCGGCGATCATCTGGAACCTCGGCACCTGGTACTTCGGCCTGCCCGCTTCGTCCTCGCACACGCTGATCGGCTCGATCATCGGCGTCGGCGTCGCCAACGCACTGATGCATGGTCGTGACGGCACCAGCGGCGTCGACTGGTCGCAGGCTGCCAAGGTCGGCTATTCGCTGCTGTTGTCGCCGATGATCGGCTTCGCCTGCGCGGCGCTGCTGCTGTATGCATTGAAGGCGCTGGTCAAGAACAAGGCGCTGTACCAGGAACCGAAGGGCAATACGCCGCCGCCGTGGTGGATCCGGGGCCTGCTCGTGCTGACCTGCACTGGCGTCTCGTTCGCACACGGCTCCAACGACGGCCAGAAGGGCATGGGCCTGATCATGCTGATCCTGGTCG
>JBDTYM010000030.1:0-43088 GCA_040005635.1 Dokdonella sp.
GGGCTGCCCGGCGCACCCCCGGAGAGCTGGATGAAGGCGAGGCCGGTGACGCCCTGCAGACCGAGTTTCGCGCGCGTGTCCTCGCGCACCGGCGCGCTCGCATCGAGGCGTACGCGCGCGATGACCTTGCGTGGATCGTCCGGCGCCAGGCGCAGCTGGGTGACCTCGCCGACCTTGATGCCGTTGTATTGCACGAGGCCGCCGGTCGACAGTCCGGTCACCGCTTCGGAAAAATCGATCTCGTAGTCATTGAACTTGCGGTCGACGCTGGACTTCGACATCCACAGCACGAAGACCAGCGCGAGCAGGAACACGCCGATCGTGAAAGCACCGATGAGAACGTGGTGAGCGCGAGTTTCCATGATCTAGTGTGTGCCTGTCGTGGGAGCGGCAACCGCCGCGGTGCTCGTGCGCGCGGCGTTGGCCTGCGCGTTGTGCGCAGCCAGTTCGGCCGAGCGCCCGCGCGGGCCCTGGAAATATTCCTGCACCCAGGTATCGGGGTAGCGCTCGACCTTGGCCAGCGTGTCGACGATCAGCACGCGCTTTTGCGACAACACGGCAACGCGGTCGCAGATGGTGTACAGCGTATCCAGATCGTGAGTGATCAGGAATACGGTGAGGCCGAGGCTCTCGCGCAGAGTCAGGATCAGCTGATCGAACGCGGCGGCACCGATCGGATCGAGGCCGGCGGTCGGTTCGTCGAGGAACAGGATGTCCGGATCGAGCGCGATCGCGCGCGCGAGGGCGGCGCGCTTGACCATGCCGCCGGAGAGCTCGGCCGGATACTTCGCACCGGCGTCCGCCGGCAGCCCCGCCAGCGCGATCTTCAGCGCGGCAAGCCGGTTCATCATCGGTTGCGGCAGGCGATAGTGCTCGCGCATCGGCACCATCGTGTTCTCGGCAACGGTCAGCGACGAGAACAAAGCGCCATTCTGGAAAAGTACCCCGCAGCGACGCTCGACCGCGGCGCGCTGCTCTTCGTTCGCGGTCGTCATTTCCTGGCCGAGCAGCTCGACGCTGCCGGCGGCCGGCCGGTTGAGGCCGATGATCGAGCGCAACAGCACCGACTTGCCGCTGCCGGAACCGCCGACCACGCCGACGATCTCGCCGCGGCGGATGTCGAGGTCGAGATTCTCGTGCACCACCTGCGTGCCGAACTGGTTGCGCAGGCCGCGCACGTCGATGACGACGTCGTGCTGCGTGACGGCGCTCATACGTTGATCTCCATGTAGAAGATCGCGGCGAGCGCGTCGACCAGAATCGCGACGAAGATCGACTGCACCACGCTCGACGTCGTATGCGTGCCGACCGACTCGGCGCTGCCGGACACCTTGAAGCCTTCGAGGCAGCCGATCGAAGCGATCAGGAACGCGAAGATCGGCGCCTTGCTCATGCCGACCCAGAAGTGCTGGACCGCAGAGAGATCGTGGAAGCGCGTCACGAACATGGTCGCCGAGATGTCGAGCGCGAAGACGCACACGACCGCGCCGCCGACGATGCCGGCCAGCATCGCGAGGAAGGTCAGCAATGGCAGCGCGATCAGCAGCGCGAGCAGGCGCGGCAACACCAGCACTTCGATCGGGTCGAGACCGAGCGTGCGGATCGCGTCGACCTCTTCGCGTGATTTCATCGAGCCGATCTGCGCGGTGAACGCGCTGCCGGAGCGGCCGGCGATGAGGATCGCGGTCAGCAGCACGCCGAACTCGCGCAGAAACGAATAGCCGATCAACTCGACCGTGAAGATGCTGGCGCCGAAATCCTTCAGCACGGTCGCGCCGAGAAACGCGATGACCGCGCCGACCAGGAAATTCAGCAGCACGATGATGGGCACCGCGTCGAGCCCGGTCTGCTCAAGGTGGAATGTGAGGGAGGTGACGCGCCAGCGGCGCGGGTCGAAGACGCAGCGCGCGAGCGTGGCCAGCACCAGACCGATGAAGCCGAGCAGCTGATAGCCGTCGCGCGCGAACTGCTCGGCCGCGGCGCCGGTGCGGGCCAGCACGCTGATCAGGCTGTTGCCGGGCTGCGGCGTCGGCGCCGGAGCGGCCAGTGCCTTGGCGACCGCGTCGAACAAGGCGCGGCGATTGTCGTCGAGACCGCGGATCTCGGCATTTCCGGCGAGATCGAGCAGCAGGCCGGCGCCGGCGGTGTCGATGCGGCCTAGCGCGCTGGCATCGACGCGCGCGCCGGCGCCAACCCTGCGTTTCAGATCCGCGACGAGAGCGGCCAGCCGCGGTGCATAGGCGAGCGTCCAGTCGCCGCTCGCGGCGACGAATTCGCCGTCCGCGTTGCGCTGGAGCGTGGCCGTACCCGCAATCGTCCCCGTGCTCATCGCGCAAGGCTAACAGGCGGCGATGCAGCGCGGAAAGAACGCGCGCTTGTGTACATTGCGGCATTCGTAGCCTGCGGGTGGGAAAGCACGGCATCATTGCGCGGATGAGCAGCGACGAATCCAGCAACAACATCGGCGGCGGAGCAACGCTGAAGACCCGCATCGGCTTCGTCGTCGAGCTGGCGCGGCGCCTGCACGAGTACGGCACTGCCGCGCCGCGGCTGGAGGATGTCGTCAACCTGGTCAGCGCGCGCCTGGGCCTGGTCTGCAACGTGCTGTCGACGCCGACCTCGATCGTGATGTCGTTCTCCGACCCGACGCAGGACGACGATCTCGCCGAGATCACCCAGGTCGTGCGCTCGCCGCCGGGCGATGTGAACCTGGCGGCGCTGTGCCAGACCGACGCGATCGCGAACCGTGTGATCGCCGGCGAACTCGATCTGGGTGAAGGGCGCCGCCTGCTGCGTGAGGTCGGTTCGCGCCAACCGAGTGTCGTCTCCCATATCGCCAGCGTGATCAGCTTCGGCATCGCGTCTGCGGCTATCGCGATCATCCTGCATGCGGGTTGGCGCGAGGCTGGTGCTGCCGCGCTGAACGGTCTCCTCATCGGGGTGATCACGCTGGCGGCGCGCCGCTGGAGCTCGTTCAACCCCGCCTCGGAAGCCGTCGCCGCCTTTCTGTCGACGTTGGTCGCGACCATGATCGCGGCTTTGTGGATGCCGCTCGCGCTGCGTTCGGTCGTGATCGCCAGCCTGATCGTGTTGATGCCGGGGATGACGCTGACCACTGCGGTGCGCGAGTTGTCGAGCCAGCACCTGATCTCCGGCACGGCGCGCATGATGGGCGCAGTCACGACGTTGTTGAAGCTGACGTTCGGCACCGCGGTCGCCGTGCAGACCTGCGTGCTGTTGCATATGGTGCCGGCGCAGCTCGACAGTCCGCCGCTGCCTTCGTGGACAGAATGGGCCGCCGTCGTCGCCGCAGCCTTCTCGTTCGCTGTCCTGTTCAAGAGCCCGAAGCGCGACTACCCGGTGGTGATCGGCGCAGTGCTGCTGGGATATTTCTGCACGCAGGCCGCCGGCACGCATGTGACGCCGGCCTTCGGCACCTTCCTCGCCAGTCTGGTGATCGGCGCCGCGAGCAACCTGTTCGCGCGCGTGACGAACCGTCCCGGCGCGCTGGTGCGCGAGCCCGGCATCATCCTGCTGGTGCCGGGAAGCGTCGGCTTTCGCACCTTGAGTTATGTATTCGAGCGCGACGTGCTGCTCGGCATCGACACCGCGATCACCCTGGTGACGCTGCTCGTCGCGATCGTCGCCGGTCTGCTGTTCGGTGATTTCCTGATTCCGCCACGGCGCAAGCTCTAAGGCATGTTCGCAAAACTGCCCACGTGGGTGTTGTACGGCGCCGTCGTCCTCGCGTTCATTGCCGGCATCATCAATGCGACCGGATTTCTCGGCGTGCAGCACGAGGGCATCACGCATCTGACCGGCACGACGACCTTGCTCGGCCTGGCGACCGCGGATTTCGATCTGCTGCAGATGCTGCATTTTGCCGCGATGATCGGCGCCTTCATCGTGGGTGCGATCGTGAGCGGCGCGGTGATCCAGGATTCCACGCTGCGCCTCGGGCGCCGCTACGGCATCGTTCTGCTGGCCGAGTCGTTTCTGCTGGTCGCGGCGGTGCCGCTGCTGTTGTCTGGACACGTCGCCGGCGACTATATGGCTTCGGCTGCCTGCGGTTTGCAGAACGCAATGGTCAGCACCTACAGCGGCGCGGTGTTGCGCACGACGCACGTGTCGGGAACGTTGACCGATATCGGCATCTTCATCGGACACTGGTTGCGTGGCCTGCCGATCGATCGGCGCCGCCTGCGCTTGTTGCTGTCGCTGGTGCTCGCGTTCTTCGCCGGCGCAGTCATCGGCGCCTGGCTGTTTCACGCATTCTCTTATCGGGCGCTGTATCTGCCCGCGGCCGCGACCGGCCTGATCGGACTCGGCTACACCGCTTGGCGCCAATGGCAACGGGGGCGCTGAGGCTGCCGCGAACCGAACACACCCTTATGGTGCGCGATCGGGGCCGCGTTCTACTTCAACAGCGAGCGCAGCATCCAGGCTGTTTTCTCATGCCCCTGCATGCGCTGCGTAGCAAGGTCCGCGGTCGGCTGGTCGTCGGCGCGGTCGGCCAGCTTGAACACCTCGCGCGCCGTGCGCGCCGAGGTCTCGTGGCCGTCGACGAGCTGCCGCACCATCTCTTTCCAGTCCGGCACTCCGGTTTCCTCGGCGATTGAGGTCAGCTTGCCGAACTGCGTGTACGAGCCGGGCGCGTAGACATCGAGCGCGCGAATACGCTCGGCGATCAGGTCGGCCGCGGTCCACAGTTCGTTGTACTGCGTCTCGAACATCAGGTGCAGGGTGTTGAACATCGGGCCGGTGACGTTCCAGTGGAAGCTGTGCGTCTTCAGGTAGAGCGAGTAGGTGTCGGCGAGCAGTTTGGACAGATCCAGCGCGATGCTTTCCCGATCTTTCCTGGCGATACCGATGTCGATGCTCAAGGTTCATTCCTCGATTTGGAGTCGGCGCAGGCTAGCGTGCTGCCGCAGCCGCGTGAAATCGTCCTTGCGAATCGCACCGATAGCCCGCAATGATGGAGTTTTCTGCGCGCGCGGCAGTCGATCGCAGGTTGTGCGCGGACTCGATCGATAATTACCCCAATGTCCGAACTCCTTACTTTGCGCCGCGCGCTCGACTCGGTGATGGCGCGCGATTTCGGCCGGCTGCTGACGCGCTGGCGGCGGTTGGCCGACCCGCGCGTGAACGCGCCAGCGGAGCAGTTCGCCAAACTGGCCGCCGACGTCCGGGCATCGGCGCAGCGTCGCGCCCTGCGCGCGACGCGCGTGCCCGCGATCAGCATCGACGAATCGCTGCCGATTGCCGCGCGTGCGGACGAGATCGTCGGCCTGATCCGTCAACACCAGGTCGTCGTGCTGGCCGGCGAGACCGGCTCCGGCAAGACCACGCAGCTGCCGAAGCTGTGCCTTGCCGCGGGTCGCGGCGTCGCCGGCCTGATCGGATGCACGCAGCCGCGCCGGATCGCGGCGCGCGCGGTCGCACGTCGCGTCGCCAGCGAATTGGGCGGCAACGTCGGCGATCTGGTCGGTTTTCAGGTCCGCTTCAACGAGCAGGTCGGTGAGAATTCGCTGATCAAGTTCATGACCGACGGCATCCTGCTCGCCGAGACGCAGGGCGATGCCTGGTTGAACGCGTACGACACGATCATCCTCGACGAGGCGCACGAGCGCAGCCTCAACATCGATTTCCTGCTCGGCTATCTCAAGCGCCTGCTGGCGAAACGGCGCGACCTCAAACTCATCGTCACGTCGGCGACGATCGACACGGCGCGTTTTGCGCAGCATTTCGGCGGCGCGCCGGTGATCGAGGTCGAAGGGCGCGCGTATCCGGTCGACGTGCGCTGGCGCCCGCCGCCCGAGCGCGGCGAAACCAGCATCGTCGAGCAGATTGTCGCCGCGGCTGACGAGATCACGGCCGAGGACCCGCGCGGCGATGTGCTGGTGTTTCTGCCTGGCGAGCGCGAGATCCGCGACGCGCACCTCGCGTTGTCGCGGCAGAAGTACAGATCGACGGAAGTGCTCGCGCTGTATGCGCGCCTGTCCGCCGCCGAGCAGGATCGCGTGTTCAAGCCCGGCCCGCAGCGACGCATCGTGCTCGCGACGAACGTCGCCGAGACTTCGCTGACGGTGCCTCGCATCCGCTACGTGATCGATACCGGCAGCGCGCGCGTGAAGCGCTACAGCCAGCGCAACCAGCTCGAACGCCTGCATATCGAACCGATCTCGCAGGCGGCAGCCGACCAGCGCAAGGGCCGCTGCGGACGTCTCGGGCCCGGCGTGTGTTTCCGTTTGTACGGCGAGGACGATTTCGCGCAACGCCCGCGTTACACCGAGCCGGAGATCTTGCGCTCGTCGTTGGCTGGCGTGATCTTGCGCATGCTGGCTCTGAAGCTCGGCGATCCGGCGGAATTTCCGTTCGTCGAAGCGCCGACCGAGCGCGCGATCGGTGACGGCTACCGGCGCTTGGCCGAACTTGGCGCCGTCGAGGCGAGTCCGTCGCTGCGGTCGTCCGCCGCTACGGAAACGCGAGAAGCGGCCAGCCACGACCGCGCTCCGTATCAGTTGACCGAGATCGGACGAACCCTGGCCAAGCTGCCGATCGACGTCGCGCTCGGGCGCATGCTGGTCGAAGCCGAGCGTCGCGACGTGCTGCGCGACCTGTTGGTGCTGGCCGCGTTCCTGAGTATCCAGGATCCGCGCGAGCGCCCGGCTGACGCGCGTGCGCAGGCCGATGCCGCGCATGCACCGTTCGTCGATCCGAAATCCGATTTCGTCGGCGTGCTGAACCTGTGGGGCGCGTACACGACGGCGCACGAGGATCTGACTCAGTCGAAGTTGCGCGACTGGTGTCACGCGCATTTTCTCTCGTTCATGCGCATGCGCGAATGGCGCGAGCTGCATCGGCAGTTGCTGCTGGTGGCGGATGAGTTGGGGTGGAGCCTCGATGCCAAAGCCCCCTCTCCCCCAACAACTTCTCCGTTGGGGGAGAGGGTTGGGGTGAGGGGGCGGGGTTCCGTCCCCGCGCAGCGCGCAGAGGATTTGCGACGCTCTGCGCGCGCGAATGCTTCAAACCCCGCAAGATCCGATTGGAACGACCGTCCGCAGCCCACGTCCCCTCAACCCAACCCTCTCCAACAAGCGCAGCTTAAGCGCGAGGGGGCAACGATCGTGCCGTCGCGCGCGGAAGGAAAGCGCGATGCACGAAACGCAGGTCCGGTCGAAGCTGCCCTCTACGAAGCCATCCATCGTTGTCTTCTTTCCGGCTGGCCGACCCAGGTCGGTCTGAAAGACGAGCGCAACCAGTACCGTGGTACGCGCGAACGCAAGTTCTCGATCTTTCCCGGCTCAGGCCTGGCCAAGTCGCCGCCGCAATGGTTGCTGGCCGGACAGATCCTCGACGTGCAGAAGGTCTACGCCATGCAGTGCGCGCGCGTCGAGCCGGCCTGGATCGAGCAGCAGGCCGCGCACCTGGTCAAGCGCAGCTGGCGCGACGCGCACTGGTCGCGCAAGCGGGGTGCGGTGGTCGCGTTCGAGCAGGTCATGCTGTTCGGGCTGACCCTGGTCGAGAAGCGTGCGGTGCAGTTCGGTGCACAGGACCCGCCCCTCGCGCATGCGGTTTTAGTCGGCGAGGCACTTGCGCGCGGCGAGATCGATGCGCGCGCGGACTTCGTACGGGCAAACCTGCGCGTGCTGGCCGAAGCCCGCGAAATCGAGGCGAAACGTCGTCGCAGTGGACTCTTGCGAAGCGACGAGGAACTGGCCGCATTCTTCGACGGCAAACTGCCGACGGACATCCATACGGCCGCCGCACTCGATGCGTGGTACCGCCGCGCCACGCCGACCGAGCAGGCGGCATTGCACTGGTCGCTCGCCGATGTACTGGCCGAGGCGCAGGGAGCCGGCGCGCGCGACTTTCCGACGCAACTCGAGATTGCCGGTCATGCGCTGCGCCTGGCGTATCGCTTCGTCCCCGGTGATCCGGCCGACGGGGTCACGATGCAAGTGCCGCTGGCGCTGGTGAACGCCGTGCCGGTAGCGCGCTGCGAATGGCTGGTGCCGGGCCTGCTGGCGGAGAAGGTCGCCGAATCGATTCGCGGCCTGCCGAAAAGCCTGCGCCGCAACTTCGTGCCGGCGCCGGATTTCGCGCGTGCCTTCGCCGAGTCCGAGCCGCCGCGCGATGAACCCTTGTTCGACGTGCTCGCGCGCTATCTGCAACGCGTTACCGGCGCGGCCGTCAGTGCGCTGGATTTCGCCAGTGTCGAGCTGCCGCCGCACCTGTCGATGAACTTCCGCATCGTTGCCGAACAGGGCCACGACGAGAAGGCCGAAGTGCTGGTCGAAAGCCGTGACCTCGCTGCGATCCAGGCGCAGTGGACCGGTGCTGCGCGCGTCGCGTTCTCGCGGCGTGCCGATGTGGAGCTCACGCGCGAGGACGTCGACGCATTCGACTTCGAGGACATTCCGGACAGCGTCGTTTCACCGAGCGGGCTGACCGCCTTCCCGGCATTGGTCGATCTCGGCGAAAGCGTTGCGCTGCGCGTATTCGAGCGGCACGACGAGGCGCAGGACGCGCACCGCCACGGCGTCGAACGCCTGCTGCGCCGCGCATTGGCCGACAAGCTGAAGCAGGCGCGCCGACAGTTGCCGCTGAAAAATGATCTTTCGTTGAGGAGTGCGGCGATGGATGGCCGCTTCTCGATGTCCGCGATCAAGGACGATCGCAAAAGTGCAGCCAGCCCGCTCGGCAGCGCGGAATCGCTGCGTGCGGACCTGATCGAGGCCGCGCTTCGCGAGCGTCTGGCTGCGCACGATCTGGACGTCCGCCGCCGTGCCGACTTCGAGCACGTCCGCGAAGCGATCGCGCGCGAGCTGTTCCCGGCTGCCATCGAGCGCCTGGCGCTGGCTGAAACGATCATCACTGCCTATGGCGAGCTGCTGCCTTTGCTCGAAGCGCCGCTGATGGGTTTCGCGCGCGCCAACTACGACGACCTGCGCGAACAGCTGGCCGAACTGCTGTTTCCCGGGTTCCTGCGCGACGTCGAGAAATCCCGATTGGGACAGTTTCCACGCTACCTGCGCGCGATGCGTTTGCGCGCGGAGCGTCTGCGCCATGATCCTGCGCGCGACCAGGCGCGCATGCTGGCCTTGCAAGGTTACTGGCGTGAATATCTCAAGTTGCGCGCGGAACGCGGCGGCGAGGATGCTTCACTGGCGGAATTGCGCTGGTTGATCGAGGAGCTGCGCGTGTCGACGTTCGCGCAGGAGTTGCGCACGAACGAATCGGTGTCGCCGAAGCGCATCGCGAAGCTGATCGAGGCGCTGCACCAGCCACAGCGGGCGTGACAGGCGCCGTTTCATCGAGACGTCCGACACCGTGCCAGCGGCGATCCACCCCTCGAGGCGGAGGAGTCTTCGGACTTACTTGATACGCTGCACGCGCACGCTGCAACCGCAACCTTCGACATACATCAGCCAGCTGCCGAGCAGCATCGGCTTGATGTGTACGGCAGGGCTGCTCATCTTGCCGGCGTCGTACAAGCCCGATTCCGCCTGCTGCCATTCCTGGCCATTGTCCAGCTTGAACACGGACTTGCCGCGCCAGCCGGTGAATGTGCCATCGACATGCGCTTCGATCGTGTCGCGGTCGGAGGTTTTCGGATAGAACAGTGGTGTGCCGGTCGACGTGACGTACTGCGTTGCGCCGCCGCCGCCGTGGCTCTGCAGCCAGACGTTGAGCTGTTGCAGTTCCTGTGGTGAAAGCTTGTCGAGTCCGGCTGCGCGGAATTCCGCCTGCGACATGCGTTCTTCAAGCGTCGGAGACTGGGACTGTGCGCCAGCCAGGCTGGTCGCAGTGAGCAGGATCAGGGCAAGGCTCGAATTCAGGCGCATAGTGTGATTAGTCGGTGGCGACTTGTGACCGCGACCGCAAAATTCCTTGTCTTACACGAAGTTAACAGGTGCACGCGGTCGCGCGAACCGGTACGATACAGCGGGTTCAAGTGTAGCATGCCCGTCGGACTTGGGCTCGACGCGGATCATGACGAGCAACCGCCCGGCTGACGCCCGGCACGAGCGCTCCTGTACGACTTCGGTTCTGAAGCGGGCGGGGCAGAACTGAATTGTTGTCCCGAAGTAGAGAATTCCAGAATGTCAGTAAAGCAATGGGTAGTGGGCGTGTGCGCCGCTGTGGCGGCGTGCGGGTCGGTTTCGATTCTCGCGCAGTCGCAGCCATCGTCTAAGGTAACCATCGCGGTCACCTCAGTGCAGACGCCGGCCACGGCGTCGTCCGGCATGGCCCTGACGCTGTTGAATGGTTCCTACAATTGGACGACGTTCACGAAGGGCTTCTACTTCTGCAATGACGTGCCGACGGGCGGCTACGCAAATATCCTGACGCTGAAGCACGAAGACCAGAGTTTCTCGCCGGCGCATCCGTGGTCATTCCCGGCAGTCAGCGTCGGAGACTTCAGTTACAACGGCAGTACGCTCTCTTTCTCGACGTTCGTCGCGCAGAATCTGGCTCTGGAGTGTGTGACGACGACGGCCGATGGCTCGGTTGCCAGTGGCCTGACCGATGGATTGTTCGACAACGGCTACGATTCGAAGACCGATCAAAACTTCAGTCACCTCGTAAACTGGGTGCCGCCGCAAGGATTTGACTGGTCGAACGCCAACTGGTCGCAAGTCCCCACGGCGGCGTGCGATCCGGTTGCCGGAGAGACGCCGATCGTTGTCGAAGACGTCGGATGTGCAGCGGCGACCGGTGTCAGTTCGAGTGTCACCGCCGGTCCAGTTCGTGCGCCGACGATGTGGACATCGACCGACGGCATCAATTTCACCTACCTGTTCCGCGTGGATACGCGCTTCGGAGCGCAGGCGCCGGGTGGCCAGCCGGTGATGCAGGTGCCCGCGATGGACGACGGCAATTCACCGGCCGGTAGCGCGACGATGACGCTACTGATCCAGGATGCCTACGAGGGTGGCGATGCGAATAACGTCGGCTATCTGAGCAACACCGGCAGCTGGTGCATCGTGTATCAACTGCCGGCTACGTTGAACAGCAACGCTTGTGCGCAGGCGGGTTCTCTTCCGCTTTCAGGCCCGCTGACGCAGACGTTCCCGATCGGCAATCCTCCGTTCGGTACCGGCGCGGACCAGGCTTTCTACGTCATCGTCAACCGCTTGGTCCAGGGCGGCCATCCGAGCCTGGTGACACCCGTCGTAGCGGCCTCCGTATTGATCGAACCGGCTGTCTCGCTCGAGAATGGCGACCGCTTTTCCGGCGACAACGTCGTATTCGGCTTCATGCCGAGTTCGACTGGCTTCCCGTGGATGAGCGGGAACTAGTCGCCGCTTCGAACGCACACCCGCTTGTCCGATCGGCGCCTGCGGGCGCCGATCGCATTTTCGGGCTAACGTAGGCGCCGAACGCCGTCATCGCCAAGGCCGTGAACACGCGCACCGAATCCCTGTCCCCTTCGATGAGTCCGTCGGAGGGTGTTGCGTTGCCGGACGTCGTCGCGCGCGCGCTTCGCCTCGGGCGCGAACGCAGCGCGGGAAGTTCCGGCTGGGAAACGGCGCAGCCCGAGTTGCGCGCCAGCCTCGGCGTGCTCGGCGAACTCGGTGTCGGTGAGGACGCCCAGGCTGCCTGCGTGCTGCACACGCTCAACCTCAGCGGTGCAGCGGTCGGCGATGCGGATCTGGCGACGTTTCCGTCCGATGTGCGCGCCCTGATCGAAGGCCAGCAAGCGTCTGAAAAAGTCTGGTCGCTGTATGCCCATCGCGGCAGCGCCAGCGGCAATGAGGGCCTGCGCCGGCTGCTGCTGGCGATCATCCGCGACGTACGTGTCGTGTTCATCCTGCTCGCGCGCCAGCTCGTGCGCATGCGCGCGGCCGAGCACGCGCCGGCGGCCGAGCAGCGCGCACTGGCCCAGCTCAGCGCGGACATCCATGCGCCGCTGGCGAACCGTCTCGGCATCTGGCAGGTCAAGTGGGAACTCGAAGACCTCGCGTTCCGCTACCTGCAGCCGGATGTCTACCGCCGCATCGCCAACCTGCTCGACGAGCGCCGCGGCGGACGCGAAACCTGGATCGCAACCGCGAAGGGGCAGCTCGACGAGGCGCTGACCAAGGCCGGGCTGAGCGCCGACATTGCCGGACGTCCGAAACACATCTACTCGATCTGGCGCAAGATGCAGCGCAAGGGACTGGAGTTCTCCGAACTCTACGATGTGCGCGCGCTGCGCGTGCTGGTCGACGACGTCGCCACCTGTTATGCCGCCCTCGGCGTCGTGCATACCCTGTGGCCGTACGTGCCCGGCGAGTTCGACGACTACATCGCGAGCCCGAAAGGCAACCACTACCAGTCGCTGCACACGGCCGTGGTCGGGCCGGAAGGCAAGACGCTGGAAGTGCAGATCCGCACCCACGAAATGCACCGCCATGCCGAGCTCGGCGTCGCCGCGCACTGGCGCTACAAGGAAGGCGGGAGTGCGGACGCCAGCTTCGAGCGCAAGATCGCCTGGATGCGCCAGCTGCTCGAAAGCAAGGACGCGCGCGACGACGACGCGGCCCTGCTGGCCGGATTCCGTACCGAGGTGGTCGAGGACCGCGTCTATGTGCTGACCCCGAAGGGCCAGGTCATCGATCTGCCGCGCGGCGCGACCGTGCTCGACTTCGCCTATGCGATCCATACCGATGTCGGTCATCGCTGCCGCGGCGCCAAGGTCAACGAACGCATCGTGCCGCTGACATTCCAGCCGGTCAGCGGCGATCGCATCGAAGTGCTCACCGGCAAGACGCTGGAACCGCGGCGCGACTGGCTGTCGACGCATCACGGCTTTCTCACCACGCACCGTGCCCGCGAGAAGGTGCGCACCTGGTTCAAGCGCATCGACCTGGCACAGAACCTCGCCGCAGGGCGCACGCTGCTCGAACGCGAGCTCAAGCGCCTCGCCCTGCATAACGCGAACCTCGACGGCCTGCCGGAACGCTTCCAGCTGCGCAGCCACGACGAGTTGCTCGAAGCGCTTGCGCTCGGCGACATCACGACCGGCCAGATCGCGCGCGCGCTGCACGAGCTGACCGCGCCGCCGGCGCCCGAACACGGCACCGTGCCGCCGCCGTTGCCGAGCCGCGTGCCGAGCGCGGAGCAGGGCGCGATCATCATCGACGGCATCGGCAACCTGCTGACCCAGCTCGCGCGCTGCTGCCAGCCGCTGCCGGGCGATGCAATCAGCGGCTATATCACGCGCGGCCGCGGCGTCTCGGTGCACCGCGCCGACTGCGCACAACTGGCGAGCCTGCGCGAGCGCGACGAAAGCCGCGTCATCGCGGTCGAGTGGGGCAACCGCAAGCAGGCCTCCTACGACGTCGACATCATCGTGCGCGGCTACGACCGCAAGTGGCTGCACAAGGACGTCAGCAACGTCATCGCCTCGGCGAATGCGCATGTCATCGCGGTGAATGCGCGCATCGATGCCAGTCGCGGCATCGCGATCATGGATTACGCCCTGCGTGTCGCCGACTTCGGCCAGTTGAGCGGTCTGCTCGCGCAGCTATTGTCGGTACCGAACGTGGTCGAGGCGCGCCGGATACGCTGACCGGCGGAAAACGTCGCCGACGTCACGCCGCGTTGACATGCGTCGTCGTCTGCTCGCTGGGTAGGCGCGCAAAGTGCGTGCTATCCTGAAAAGCCAACCCGATGCCGGCTGGCGTGGTTCGCCACGGGCCGGTTTTGCAGTGCGGACATGACGCGAACGTGATCGAGATTCCCGGTTACCGACTTCTGCGCCAGCTCGGCCGCGGTGGCATGGCGACGGTCTATCTGGCCGTGCAGGAATCGGTCGACCGCGAGGTCGCGCTGAAGATCATGTCGCCGGCCCTGCTGGCCGATCCGAATTTCGGCGAACGCTTCCTGCGCGAGGCGAAGATTGCCGCACGCCTGCATCACCGCCACGTCGTCGGCATACATGACGTCGGCCGCGCCGGCGACTATCACTACATCGCGATGGAATACCTCAGCGGCGGTCCGGTGCTGGCGAAGGACGGCACCGCGCGCGACATGGCGTTCGCGCTGCGCGTCACGCGCGAGATCGCCGGCGCGCTCAACTACGCGCAGGAAAAAGGCTTCGTCCACCGCGATCTCAAGCCGGACAACATCCTGATGCGCGACGATGGTTCGTCGGCGCTGACCGATTTCGGCATCGCGCGCGCGCTCGATTCGACGCTGCGCATGACCAAGACCGGTGCCGTCGTCGGCACGCCGCATTACATGAGTCCGGAACAAGCGCGCGGCAAGCAGATCGATGGCCGCTCCGACCTGTACGGACTCGGCATCGTATTGTTCGAGATGCTGGTCGGGCGTGTGCCTTACCACGCTGACGACTCGCTCGCTATCGGCATCATGCACATCACGCAGCCGGTGCCGGAGCTGCCCGAAAGTCTCGCCGTGCTGCAGCCGCTCATGACGATGCTGCTCGCCAAGCAGCCGGAGGATCGCTTCCAGACCGGCAATGACATTGCCGCGGCGATCGCCGAGATCGAGCGGCGCATGCAGGACGGCGCGCTGCCGGAATTGATCGGCACGCCGACGGCGTTTCGACGCGTGGCGACGCCGATCGACACGTTCGTGGCGACAGCGCCTTCGCCGACGCCTGCCGCGCAGGCACGCGAGCGTTCCGAACCCAACCTCGGCCGCCTCGACCAGATCGTCGCGGCGCTCGATGATGACACCATGCGGGCCGAACGCGGCGGCGGGTCGGGGCAGCGGGCGCGTCCGCGCCGCTCACGTGGCGGCGCATTCGCCGTGGCCGTGATCGTACTGGTCCTGCTCGGTGCCGGCGCGGCCTGGCACTGGCAGGATCGCCTGCGCGCGCTGCTGCCGCGGACCGAGTTCAACGACACCTTGTCGCGCGCGCAGCGCGCGCTCGACGCCGGCAAGCTGAGCGGCAATCAGGGCGACAGCGCGCGCGAGCTGTTCCTCGCCGCGCGGGCACAGGACCCGGACAACGACATCGCACGGCGCGGTCTCGACACGGTCGGCCGCAAACTGCTGGAACGCGCCGACGGCGCGCTGAAGGCCGGCGATATCGTTGCCGCGCGGCAGTCGCTTGACGGCGCGCGCGAACTGCTCGGCGGCGGCGCCGATGTCGAGCGCGCCGATGCTGCTCTCAAGCAGGCCGAGTCGCGCGACAGCGAAACCGAACAGCTGCTCGACCAGGCGCAGGCGGCACTCGCCGCAGGACACATCGTCGGCGCCGACGGCGCCGCCGGCATCTATCAGCGCGTGCTCGCCAGCGCACGGGCAAATGCGCTCGCCCAGGCGGGCTTGCAGAAATGCGCCGAAGCGCTGGCCGTGCAGGCGCGCGCTGCCCTGACGGTGAAAGACGCCGCAGGAGCGCGCGCGCGCAGCGACGACATCATGCGCATCCTGCCGAGCTACGCCGGCCTGCCGGCCTTGCGCGGCGAGATCGCGCAGGCGCGCGAGACCGAGCGAACCGCCCGCGAAGAAACGCTGACACGTGCCGAAGCGCAGATCCGCGCAGGTCGCTTTGCCGGCAGCGATGACTCCGCGCTGGAGTTGTTTCGCTCCGTGCAGAAACAGGATCCGGCAAATGCGCGCGCAAAAGAGGGATTGCGCCGTATCGCGCAATCCTTCGTCGTGCAGGCGAACGCCACGATCGAGGACAGCAATCCGGGTGCGGCCGAAAAGCTGTTGAACGCGGCGGCCGAACTCGCGCCGGAACTGGCCGACTTGCGCGCTGCGCGCACGAACCTGCGCGAACTGCGCGAGCGACTGGACATCAATGCCGAGCGGGCCGTGGTCACACCGGCGCAGGCCGAGCAAGTGCGCAAGCTGGTCGCCGACGCGAACCAGGCCGCCATGGCCGGCAATCTGATCATTCCGCCCGGCGACAGCGCCTGGGACAAATACCGCGCCGCGCTCGCGCTCGATGGCAACGACCGCGAAGCGCTCGCTGGCATAGCACGCATTCCGGCGCGGGCCAAGGAATTGTTCGCACAGGCGTTGACCGACGGCGCGCCGCAGCACGCGCGCGCCTTGCTCGACGCGTTGCGCCAGAGCGCACCGGACGACGCCGCGGTCGCGTCGCTGTCCGAGAAGCTCGCCAATGCATTCCTCGATCAGGCCGATGCGCGCATCGGCGAAGGTCGTCGCAGCGACGCGGCGCGTGCGCTCAATGCGGCGCGCGAATTGAGTCCGAACAATGCGCGGCTGCTGCCGCTGGATACGCGAATGCGTGCATTGGGTGAAGGGCAGGGCTGAACGTTGGGTCGACCGATACCGTCTCGAGCGAGCTGCGTGCGCCTTCCCTCTCCCCAGCGATGGAACTGTTGGAGAAGAGGAGTGTTTGGCTCCGCATCGGCTGGGATGGATCGCCCATCAGCGACAGGGACGTCTCCCTGTGCGTTGATCGACCTTCGACGTTCGATGCATCCCTGGCCATCGTCATGTGCCTGCTTCTGATTGCCGTCGATCCCACGCCCGCCGTGCCGTTGCTCCTGCTCGGCAATCGCGACGAATTCCACGCGCGTGCCAGTGCACCGGCGCGGACATGGAGCGATGACACGCGCGTGGTCGGCGGCCGCGATCTCGTCGCGGGCGGCACCTGGTTGGCGTTGCGCAACGATGGACGATTCGCCGCGGTGACGAACCTGCGCACCGGCGTGCCCGCGACAGCGCCGCGTTCGCGCGGCTGCCTGGTGCGCGACTTCGTGCTGGGCGACGCGGCGCCAAGGGACTATCTGGAGTCCCTGCGCGCAACGGCGTCCGACTACGGCCCGTTCAATCTGGTCGTCGGCGATGAAGCCGGCGTCTTCGCTCTTGGCAGCAGCGATCGTGTCGTGCGCGCGCTGGGCATCGGCGTGCATGTGATCAGCAATGGGCCGATCGGCGTGCATTGGCCGAAAACCGAACGTCTGCAGCGGCGCTTCGAGGCGTTGCTGGCCGGCACACAATCGCTGCCCGACGAAACGCAGCTGCTCGACCTGCTGCTCGATGAGACGCAGCCGCCGGACGCTGCGCTGCCGGACACCGGCGTCGGCCGCGCGCTCGAACGCGTGCTCGCGCCAATCTTCATCCGCGGCGCGAAGTACGGTACGCGTGCGACGACCTTGGTCATGCGATCGGCCCACGCAAGCCAACTGCTGCGTGAACGACGCTTTGCGCCAGCGGCCGTGGTCGAGGGGGAAGCGCGTTGGGTCGGCACACGGGATCAGGAATTCCAGGGTGAATCGACGTAAAGTCGTCGTGTTTGGTGCGCCGCCCGCTGCGGCAGTGCAGGCGCGCTCCAGCGGACGGCAAGAACGTTCCATTTACTTTTCCACTCACGCTACGCGAGACCTTGCATGACCTTTCGCCACTGGATCGCGACGCGGCTTGCGCGCGCTGCTTCGCCCCCGCCCGCACAGACGATCGCGTATCCGATCGGTGGCGGTGCGCGTTCGAGCACATCCACCGCTCACCCGAATGGGCATTTTTATTCGCCGGTCGTCGATACTGCCGAGCTCAGGCCGCGCATCGATGAACTCTGGCCAGCCGCTCCGAGAGTCGCCGGCATCGACTTCAACGACGTCCTGCACGAAGACATCCTGCGTGTATCGTTTGCGCAGTTCATGCCCGACTACGACTATCCGGAAGTACTGCCGGAATCCGCCGCGCCGAGCGCGTTCTTCACGCAGAATTCCCAGTTCAGCTGGCTCGACGCGCGCGCGTTCTTCGTCCTGCTGCGGCGCTGGCGGCCGCGGCGGTTGATCGAAATCGGTTCGGGCTTCTCGACGTTGCTGGCGGCCGATGTGAATCGACGCTTCCTCGACGGGCAGCTCGACATCACCTGCATCGAGCCTTATCCGAGGGAGTTCCTCACGCGCGGCGTGCCAGGTGTCTCGCGTCTGCTGCAGGCGAAGGTGCAGGACATCGATCTGGCAGAGTTCGATCGCCTGCAGTCCGGCGACGTGCTGTTCATCGACTCGTCGCATGTCGCCAAGACCGGCAGCGATGTCAATTTCATCTATTTCGAAATCCTGCCGCGGCTGGCGGCCGGCGTGCGCATCCACATCCACGACATCTTCCTGCCGCACGAATACCCGAAGGATTGGGTGCTCGACGACAACCGCAGCTGGAACGAGCAGTACCTGGTGCGCGCGCTGCTGATGAATTCCTCGCGCTACGTCGTCGAGTTCGGCTCCAGCTACGCATTCCAGCAGTTCCCCCAGCAAGTGCGCGACGGATTGAGCCTGCCCGGCGGTCGCGGCTTCGGCGGCGGCAGCTTGTGGATCCGGGTGCGCGAGCGCTGAGCCGACGCAGGACGCGTCGGCCGCGAATCAGCGGCTAGCGCAGCAACTTCTGCAGCGCGTCGCGCGCCGCAGCGAACGAGAAATGCCGTTCGACATTGGCAAGTCCGCTGGCGGAGAGCTGGTTCCATAAGGTTTCGTCGCGATACAGGCGTATCACCTCGGCTGCGAAGGCGGCGGCCTCGTCGGCGACGCGTACGTCCTCGCCGATGCGCACGTACATGCCTTCGACCGCGATCGTCGTCGCGACGACCGGCAGGCCGTAGCTCATTGCCATGTTGACCTTGCCCTTGACGCCGGCGCCGTAGCGCAGTGGTGCGACCGAAACGCGACAGCCATCCATATACGGCGCGATGTCCTCGACGTAGCCATGCACCAGGACCTGCTCATCGGCGAGTTCGCGAATGGCATCCGGCACCTTGCTGCCGATCACATGGAATTTCACGTCCCGCATTTCGCTGCGGATCAGCGCGAACACCTCGTGCACGAACCAGATTACCGCGTCGGTATTGGGCGGATGCTGGAAGCCGCCGACGAAGACCAGATCGCGCCGTTCGCCGAACGGTTTGCGACAGCCGAACACCTCGTGCACGTTCGACAGCACGTCGACGCGCGCGCCTGGTGCTTCGCGCGCGAGCAGTTCCTGTTCGACGGGGCTCACCACGAGAGTGACGTCGCACTCGCGGATGAGCTTCAGTTCCTGCGCACGCGTCGCCGCCGCGTGGCGCGCGAGCTCGGGTTTGCCGGAGAGTTCGGCCGCGCGCTGTTCGCGCAGGTAGTGCAGGTCGACCGTATCGAATGCGAGCGTCGCTTGCGGCGCGTACAGGCGCGCGAGACCGACGTAGCTGGCGGCGACGTAGTGGCGCGACAGGATGATCAGATCGAACTCGCGCCCGCGTTCGCGCAACAGGGCGACCGGATTCGCGGCCTGGTGGCCGTACAGCGCTTCCACGCCGAGTTCCTGCAGCGCGGGCGTGTAGCGCTCGATCCATGCGCGGTTGTCCGGCAGGAAACTGGTCTGGCAACCAAGGTCGGCCAACACGCGCATCAGGTTGACCATGCGCAGCGAGCCGGAATCCTGGTCCGGCGTCGGCGTCGTCGCATCGACGATCAACACGCGCTTGCCGATGCGATGTGTGGCCGCGTGAGCGATCGGCGTACCCGGCGCCGGCTGCAGCGCGAGCGCATCATTCCACTTGTCGAGGAATTTCTCGCGGTTGACGACCTGGTATCGCTTGATGCCGCTGGCGACGTCGGTGCCCGAGGTGATCCCCTCGAAGTGCACGACCGTCGCTGCCGGTTCGTAATACACCTTGAGGCCGGCCGCGCGAACGGCAAACGCGAGATCGGTGTCCTCGTAGTAGGCGGGCGCGTAGCGCTTGTCGAACGCGCCCAGCCGTTCGAACAGATCGCGCCGCAGCAGGATGGCCGCGCCCGAACAGTAGTCGACCTCGCGACGGAAGCCGTAGCGCGGATCGGCCGGATCATCGAAACGGCCGTAGTTCCAGCCCGAACCATCGTTGAACACGATGCCACCGGCTTCCTGCAGGCGGCCATCCGGATAGACCAGCTTGGCGCCGACGAGGCCGGCCTGCGGCGCCTGCTCGATGCAGCTCAGCAGCGCTTCCAGCCAGCCGGCGGTGACGATGGTGTCGTTGTTGAGGAACAGCACGTAGTCGCCGCGCGCGATCGCGGCGCCGGCATTGCAGGAGCCGATGAAGCCGAGGTTGTCCGCATTGCGCACGCTGCGCAGGCCGGCCACATCGGCGAGCCGTCGCGGCGTCGCATCGCTGGAAGCATCGTCGACGACGATGACCTCGAACGGCGTCGCGCCGGCCTGCGCGGCGATCGATCGGAGACAGGCGCTGGTATAAGCGATCTTGTTGTAGACCGGCATCACGATGGAGACACGGGGTGCGTCGCTGCTCGCCAGGGCGAACGGCGCAAAGTCCTCGCGTGGTTCCGGATACGCCATGCGCGCCTGCGTCGGACCACCGCCGCGCAGCTCCTGTGCCATGCGCTTGAGGGTGCCGGCGAAGCCCCGCTGGACGAGGCTGCCGCGCACACGGCCGACGACGTTGCGCAGATGCAGGACACGGTAGGCCAGGCTCGCGCGAACTCCGTGCAGCCTCGCATTGAGGTTGCGCAACGGCGCGGTGACGCGCCACGACGTGCTGGCCAGGATCTGCTCGTAGCGCGGCTTCACATCCTGCAGTTCGGTATTCAGCGACAGCGCCCAGCGGGTACGCTCATCGAACTCGCGGCGCAGATCGGCCAGCTCGCGATTGAGGCCATGACCCCAATGGCCGCGCCGTTCGCTTTCCGCCAGCAGGGTGGTGAGTTCGTCGCGCAGCCCCTGTTCGCGTTCGCGCAATCGCATCAACGCCGTCGTCAGGGCCGCGTTTGCCAGCATCGCGCCATCGATCGCAGCCAGCGGATAGCGCGCAGGTGGGCGCGCTGCGAGCTGCAACACGCCGGCATAGGCGCGCGCCATTTCATCGGGATTGGTTTCTCGGCGCAGCAGTAGCGCGGCGCGCATGGCAGCCAACGGCGCGCGCTGGTCGGCCAGTTCGGCAATGCGCGCGATGATCGCATCGACATGGGCGTCGACGAGAAAACCGTCGACGCCGTCTTCGATACGCTCGGCGAGTGCGCCGATGCGCGTGGCGATGACCGGCACGCCGAGGCTGCGCATCTCGGACAAGGTGTAGCTGAAGGTTTCCGCGACCGTCGGCAGCAGCAGCGCGGCGTCCGGTCGGATCTGTGCGATCAATTGCGGCAACTCGTCGCGGCGATAGTCGAGCAGGATATGCACGCCGCTCTCGCCGAACAGCGCATGCGCGTCGGCGCCTGCGCCGAACAGAAACAGCTCCGCATGTTCGCGCAGTCGTGGCAATGCGGCAGCGAGCAGCTCGGCACCCTTGCCGCGACGTACGCGACCTGGCACCAGCACGCGCAAGCGATCGCGCTCAGGCGGCGCGGATATGCGCGGCGCGTCCGCCGGCCACGCGGCGAAGCCGTGCGTGATCACATGCGCAGGCAGCGCGCGCAGTTCCGGCGCAAGGCGCAACTGGTTCGTCAGCGCCGAGCGACTCGGCGCGATCAGGCTGGCCGACGCGGCGAGCAGGGCAGCGACCGTTTCGTCGCGCAACCTGCGCCAGTGTCTTGGATCGCGATTGTCGAATTCGCCGTCGGTACCGCTGGCGCGCAGGTCGCTTGCGCGTTGCACATCGTCGAAAGCCAGTGCGTCATCACCGAAATCGCGATGCAGGACCGGCCATAGCGGATAGTGGTCGTGCACGATGCAGTACAGCGGCAGGCCGCCGCGTAGTGCATCGAGGCTATGTCCGATCAGCGAGGAAACGAGTACGGCATCGACGCAATAGTCGCGCAGGATGCCGGCGAAAAGGTCGCGATAGCTGGCGTCCGCAAACGCGGTGTCGGCGATCGGACGCGGCAGTGGCCAACGTCGTAGCGGCGGTCCGGACAATGCACCATCGTGCAGCTCCAGCCACTCGCCGTGGCGGCGCCGGGCGAAACTGCCGCGAGCGATGAGTGCGAGGTGATGCGCCGTCTTGTCGGCCGCCGCATAGTCGCGCACCCAGCGTTCGGCGCCGCCGCCCCAGCCGTGCAGCACATGCAACAACACGGGCTTGCCGTCGAGGCCGGGACATGCCGGCGTGAAGTCGGCCGCGAGGGCAGTCTCCATGCGTTGCTGCAGCAGTGCCAATGGCGATGGCGGTTCGGGGTCGCGCGGATCGCGTTCGGCGGCCATTGCCGACGCGAGCGCCGTGCTGGTTTCGACATATAGGTGATCGAGCAGCACGATGCGCAGGCCAGCCGATTCCACGGCGTCGCGCTCGCGCAGGCCCGCGGGACCGAGTTCGGCGAGGCGGCCGCCGTGCCAGGCGGAAAGCCACGCCGGCGAGTTCGCGAAGAAATACGGGTCCTCGCACAGGCTTCGATCGGAATAGGCGTAGCAAAGCGCGTCGATCTGCGCACTGGCGGTGTAGCTCGCGCTTTCGCGTGGCAGTGGACGCCTCCATCCACTGTCGAGCGAAACCGCGCCGAGTACATCGGCACATTCGAGCGCGCGCAGCAGGCGTTCGCAGGCGAACTCCGGCAATACCAGATCGGCTCGCACGACAATCAGGTGTTCGCCGGGAAACCGCCGCGCTGCGGCAATCGCCACGTCGGTCGGATGCGCGCCATCGACGTCGATCAAACGTTCGGCTTGCGGCCACGTCTCGCTCGCCGCGCAGGCGCCGATCAGGGTGATACGTGCGTCTTGCGGCAGCCGCTCGCGCAGCATGGCGAGCGTCGCCGCGTCCGGCGCCTGCGTGCCGTAGATGCAGGCGCGCACCGGCAGCGCGGCGGCGCCAGGTGTGGAGGGTTCGGACGTCGCGTTGCCGTCGGGCGGCTGCGCGGCGAACGGCATCGCATGCATCGAGACTCCAGGAAGAACGCAAACAAACCCGATTATCGCCGATCGTCGGAGCAAGTGCTGTGCGTCTCGCCACGCGTCCCGTGTCGCGGCTACACTGCTGCGCCATGATTCCACCCTCGCAGCGCCCGCATGCGGTTGTTGTTCCTTCGTAACCTGCCCTTGATCCGAATGTCCATCCGTTCTGTCCTGCGAGTTCGTTGAGCGTGTTGCGTACGGTCTGGCGTGTGCTGCGGATACCGTTCTGGGTAGCCTTGGGTCTGGCGATCGGCTTTCTCGGGCCGTATGCGTTCTATCTCGATCGCGAAGTGCGCAGTCGTTTCGATGACTTATCCTGGGAATATCCGAGCCGCGTCTACGCGCGCCCGTTGCAACTCGCGCCGGCGTTGCCGCTGACCAGCGAAGCGCTGCAGCTCGAACTGGAAGCGGCGCGCTACCTCGAGGATGCCCAGGCGAAAACGCCGGGCACCTGGCATCGCGATGGCGCGCGCTTCACAATCTCGCGGCGCGGATTCATCTATCTGGACGGGCGCGAGCGCGACAAGCGCATTGCGCTCACGCTCGGAGATGGCCGCGTCGTGCAACTGACCGACGCTGATTCCGGCGCCGCGCTGGCGAACGCGCGGCTGGAACCGGCGCGTATCGCGACCTTGTACGGGGCGCAGCAGGAGGACCGCCGCGTGGTCCAGCTCGGCGAGATTCCGCCGTTGCTGCTGGGTGGCCTGCAGGCGGTCGAGGATCGCGACTTCAAGCATCATCACGGCATCGACGTTGTCGCGATCCTGCGCGCGGCCTGGGTCAACCTTCTCGCCGGCCACGTCGTGCAGGGCGGCTCAACCCTGACCCAACAATTGGTCAAGAACCTGTTCCTCGATCGCGGCCAGACGTTTGCACGCAAGTTGAACGAAGCCTTGTTGTCGCTGCTGATCGAGGCGCGCTACGACAAGAAGCGCATCCTCGAGGCCTACGTCAACGAAGTGTTCCTCGGCCAGCAGGGTGGCCAGGCCGTGCACGGCTTCGCTGCGGCGAGCGAGTTTTATTTCGGGCGCGATTTGCGCGGCCTCGGGGTCGCCGACATCGCGTTGCTGGTCGGCATGGTGCAGGGACCGAGCCTGTACGATCCGCGCAAGAATCCGGAGCGCGCGCTCACACGTCGCAACATCGTGCTCGCGCAATTCCGCGATACCGGCCTGATCGACGAGGCGGCGTGCGCTAGCGCGAGCAAGCAGCCGATAGGTACCGCGGCAAATGCGAGCCTACCGCGCGACCGCTATCCGGCGTTCCTCGATCTGGTCCGGCGCCAGCTCAAGCAGGACTATCCGGACGCGCAACTCAACACCGCCGGTCTCGCGATCCATACGACGCTGGCACCATCGGCGCAGACGCTGGCCGAGGACGCCATCGACAAGGCACTGGCCGGCATGGGCAAGCGCGGCGACGCGGTCGAAGCTGCCGTCGTGGTGACCGGCGCGCACGACGGCGAAGTGCAGGCGATGGTCGGCAGCCGCGACGTCGACGAGCCCGGCTTCAACCGCGCGCTGGACGCAATGCGACCGATCGGGTCGCTGGTGAAGCCGTTCGTGAATCTGGTCGCGCTGGCGCAGCCGCAGCGCTATTCGTTGGCAACCCTGCTCGACGACAGCGCGATCGACGAAGTGCAGCGCGATGGTTCGCACTGGCGACCGGAGAACGACGACCACGAAACGCACGGCCAGGTGTTGCTGATCGATGCGCTGATCCACAGCTGGAACCTCGCGACCGTGCACCTCGGCGAGCGCATCGGCGTCGATCGCGTGCGCGGCTTCCTGCAATCGTTCGGACTCGGGCGTGAGATCAATCCGAATCCGTCGATGCTGCTCGGCGCGGTCGAGCTGAGTCCGTTCGATGTCGCGCGGCTGTATCAATATCTTGCCGCCGACGGCCACGCGATTCCGCTGCGCTCGTTGCGCGGTGTGCTCGATGCGCGGGGGAGGCCTCTGGCACGCTATGCGGTCAAGCCCGGTGGCGGCGATTACACGACCGCCACGCGTCTGGTCACCTATGCGATGCAACAGGTTGCGATCAACGGTACGGCGCACTCGATCGTCGACGCGGGCCTCGGCAACTTGCATGCGGCCGGCAAGACCGGCACCAGCGATACTCAGCGCGATTCGTGGTTCGCCGGTTTCAGCGGCAGCACGCTCGCGGTCGCCTGGGTAGGACGCGACGACAACAAGCCGACCGGACTGATGGGCGCGACCGGCGCGCTGAAGGTCTGGATCGAACTGATGAAGCACCTGCCAAACGTGCCGCTGCTGGTGCCGCAGGACGGCATAGAACGTGTCTGGGTCAGCAGCGAGGGCAAGCGCTCCGATCAGGCCTGCGCCGGCGCACGCGAGCTGCCGTTTGCGACCGGCTACGCGCCGACCGAAGAAGAACACTGCCCGCTCGACCAGCTAAAGCAGTTCTTCGGTCGTGGCAACGACGGTGGTTGAAGGCAGCGGCGCGCGTGGACGTGCGAGAATCCGCCGCCATGCTCGTCATCATTCGTTCCTTCTCGCAGACATCAGCCACCGACTTCCATGAACCGCACACTCCGACCGTTGCCGCTCCTGATCACGCTTTTGCTCGGCGCTTGCACGCAGCCGCCGCCACCGGCTCCGCAGGTGATCAAACCGACGCCAGTCGTCGATACGCCCGCCGCCGTGCGTGCGATCCGTTCCGCCGGCGACGGTCTCGATTCCGCGGTACAGGTACAGCCGCTGCGCGATCCGGCCATCGACGGCTATCTGAAGAAGGCACGCGACGCCGAACGCGCCGGTGACTATGGCACGGCCGTCGCCACCACCAACAACGCGCTGAAACTGGCGCCGGACGCGCCCGATATCCTGCAGTACCTGGCCGAACTCGAGATCGAACGCGGCAACTGGCAACCGGCCGAGCAGCTCGCGATCAAGAGTTTCACGCTCGGCCCCAAGGTCGGCAATCTGTGTGCGCGCAATTGGCAGACCGTCGTGGTGGCGCGCACCGCGCTTAACGATGCGACCACAGTCGCGCAGGCGAAGCAGCGCCTGAAGGAATGCCGCGTGCCGCCGCGCTTGCGCATGTGAGCGTCTGCTCCCGCTCCCTCGAGCTTCGTTAGGGAGCGGGTTGGGTGGAGAGGCGGGGCTGCGCTTTCACGCACTGCTGGAATCTGGTTCCCCTCGAATGTTCTTGCCGCTCTTGCAATGCCCGATGCCGAGTCTTCGTTCGACACTCGCCCCCTCAGCCAACCCTCTCCGCCGGCGACGCCGCGGCAGAGGGCTTTCGATCGCGGGACGATGAACCAGTCCGCCGCCGACCTGCTCGGCCCCGAAGGCCCGTTTGCGCGCGAAGTGCCCGGCTTCGCCACACGTGAGTCGCAGCAGACGATGGCGGCGGCAGTCGAGGAAGCGATCGCGGACCGGCAGATGCTGATCGCCGAAGCCGGCACGGGCACCGGCAAGACCTATGCGTATCTCGTACCGGCGTTGATGTCGGGCAAGCGCGTGATCGTGTCGACCGGAACGAAGACGTTGCAGGACCAGTTGTTCCACCGCGATCTGCCACAGGTGCGCGGTGTGCTCGGCGCGCGATTGTCGGCAGCGCTGCTGAAAGGGCGTGCGAACTATCTCTGCCTGCATCGGCTCGATCAGGCGCATCTGGAGGGCCGCTTCAGCAGCCGCGAGCAAACCTCGCAGCTGCAAACGATCCGCGCCTGGGCGAAGCGCACGACGTCAGGCGATCGCGCCGAACTTGCAGAGATCGCCGAAGATTCGCCGCTGTGGCTGCGTGTGACCTCGACCACCGAGAATTGCCTCGGCGCGGACTGCCCGATGTTCAATGACTGCTTCGTCGTGAAGGCTCGGCGCGCCGCGCAGGAGGCCGACCTCGTCGTGGTCAACCATCATCTGCTATTTGCCGACCTGGCGATCAAGCAGGAGGGATTCGGCGAGATCCTGCCAGGCGCGCATGCGTTCATTCTTGATGAAGCGCATCAGATTCCGGAGCTGGCCGGGCAGTTCTTCTCGGTCACGCTGTCGGCGCGCCAGCTCACCGAGATGGCCAACGATGCGCTCGCCGAATGCGCGAACGTCAGCGGCGCGCTGGCCGCGTTGCAGCCCGTCATCGATCCGCTCAACGTCGCCGTGCGGCGCCTGCGCCTGGCGCTCGATCGTTTTCCGGCGAAAGCGGCGTTCGCGCAAGTCGAGCGCGACAGCGAAGTCGAGCGCGAACTGGAAGAGTTGCGTGTTGCACTCGGCGCGTTCAACGAGGTCGTCGGGCAGCATGCCGAGCGCAGTCGCGGTCTCGCCAGCATCGCCGAGCGCGCCGCCGCGCACAGCTCGAAGCTCGCACATCTGACCGACAGCGGTGCACGCGATGCGGTGCACTGGTACGAGTTGTCCACGCACGGTTTTTCGTTTCATGCCACGCCGCTGGATCTGGCGGTGCCGTTGCGCGAGCTGCGCGCGCAAAGCCGCGCGGCGTGGATCTTCACCTCGGCCACCCTGTCGGTTGCCGGCCGCTTCGAGCATTTCGCGCGCCAGCTCGGGCTCGACGATCCGGTCACGCTGAACCTGCAAAGTCCGTTCGACTATGCGCGCCAGGCGCTCGTGTATCTGCCGCAGGGCCTGCCGGATCCTGCAGCGCCGGATTACGTCGATCGCGTTGTCGACGCGGCGATTCCAGTGCTGGAAGCCTCGCGCGGCCGCGCCTTCCTGCTGTTCACCTCGCATCGCGCACTGCGCCGCGCGGCCGAGCTGCTGCCGGCGCGTGTCCCTTATCCGCTGTTCGTGCAGGGCACCGCGCCGCGGCATCAATTGCTGACCGAGTTCCGTGCTTCCGGCAACGGCGTACTACTGGGGGCGGCAAGCTTCTGGGAAGGGGTCGATGTCGCCGGCGAAGCGCTCAGCGTGGTCGTCATCGACAAGCTGCCGTTTGCAGCGCCCGACGATCCCGTGCTGGTTGCGCGCCTGGACGCGTTGCGCGAAGCCGGTGGCAATCCGTTCACCGAGTGGCAGGTGCCCGCTGCCGTCATCGCGCTGAAGCAGGGAGCCGGTCGCCTGATTCGCGACGTGCACGATCGCGGCGTGCTGATGCTTTGCGATCCGCGCCTGACTTCGCGCGGTTATGGCAAGTTGTTTCTCGCCAGCTTGCCGCCGCTGCCGAGGACGCGCGCGCTGGAGGATGTGCAGCGCTTTTTTTGCAGCTGAACGCCATTCAATCGCGACGCTGGACGGTCAAAGGCTGAGCGTGAAACGTCGCTGCTGCATCTCCAGGGAGAAGAGGTCATGCAGCGTAGGGTGTTCTCGGTGCGCAATGCATCGTCTTATACTTCATGTTTGCGTCCGCGACCGTGCCGGCTTCCGATGAGTCGCTATCGTTCAGGCGCGCCGCATCCAGATCAATCGAAGCGGTCGTTTCCGGATTGACGGACACCTGCGATTACGTTTTCCTGTCGCCAGATGAAGTCACGATCGAAGGCACGACCATCACGATCGTTTCGCCCGATAGCACCGGCACGTGTTACATGCCCGCGTTTCCGCTGAGGACCTACAGCGGCACAGCCGATCTCGGGGCGCTGGCAGGCGAGCGCTACAGCGTATTCTGGAATCAGCCGGTCAACTCTGGCGATACCCTGCAATTGACCGGTTCGCCGACTCGCGCCGGAATTGGCGGTACTGCGGTGATCTCCGCGCCGACCCTGTCATGGGCGGGAATCCTGTTTCTCATGTTGGGAATGGGACTTGTCGTCCGACGTCATAGAAACGTCGGCCGTTCGAAGATCTGGAGGTGCAGTATCGGCATGCAGCGCCAGTTCGGCGAAGCAGATGGCCTGATCAGCGATGGCGGTCGCAGGCAGTGTTGCCCTGAGCCACGCCAGAGGGTCTGCCTAATGAATATGCACTTATAACAGTACGCCGTTATTCGCAAACAGTGCCGCTGGCGCGGCGCGGGTTTGACTGGGGTGAGGCCAACTACGTACGCCATCGTACGGGGAACTTTCCACAGATTTCCGCTGCAGAGCAGCGTGACGCGCGCGTTTCCGATTGATGTAATGGCCCGTTTGCGGCATTGTCCTCAGGTCCGGTTCACAGCTGACGGACGGACGTGCCGCTTTCCAGGGCTGTTGCATTCCTTCTTGCCATGCGTGGGGTACGCAAGACGCCCCTTTTTCACCGCCTGGCGTGTCATCGACTCGTGTTGGAGATCTGAAAATGAGGCAGTTGGTTCGCGTCAATATGCTGGCGTCCGCCGTCGGCGTAGCACTATTCGGTATCGGGTTCTCAATGTCCGCGCAGGCCGCAACCGGTCAGCGCGCGGATGCGGTTGCAGCCACCACGGTTGCCGTCGAGGCGAGCAGCGTGGGTCGCTACATCGTTACGTTCGCGGAGCCGGGCCTGTTGCACTACAACGGCGACGTCTCCGGGCTGAGTGCCACGGCGCCCTCCGCGGTCGGTTCGCGCAAGCTCGATTCGACTTCGGCTGCCGCGCGCTCCTATTCGCGCTATCTGGATGCGCAGCGCAGCGCGCACGTCGATGCGATCGAGCACGCGCTTGGCCGCACGCTGACGATCAAGCACACGTATGGCGTCAACACGAACGGTATTTCCGCTGAAATGAGCCAGGGCGAAGCGACTGCCGTCGCTGCACTGCCGGGGATCGCCAGCGTGCGCGCCGTGCACACCTACAATCTGGATACGTTCCGCGGCCCGAAATTCATTGGCGCCGACAAGATCTGGGACGGCAGCGCGACGCCGACCCTGACGGCTACGAAGGGCGAAGGGATCAAGGTCGGCATCATCGATACCGGCACCAATTCGACCCATCCGTCATTCGCGAACGATCCGACCTGCGGTTTCAGCGAAGCGACGCCGAAGCTGCATGCGGTCGATTGCAATTTCAGCGCGGCGGGAGTTTGCAATGGCCCGCAGCCGGAAGCGCAGACCAGTGGCCACGGCGTGCACACGTCAAGCACGGTGGGCGGCAACACGATCGACAACACGGCAGTTCCGGCGCCGCAGCTGCCGGACGGCATCACCATGTCCGGTGTGGCACCTTGCGCGACGGTCTATTCCTACCGCGTCGAACAAGCGGATGGCAGCCTCAGTGGCGATGCCATCACGGCGGCGATCGAAAGCCTCGCGATCGACCAGATCGATGTCGCCAACTACTCGATCGGCGTCAGCTGCAGCAACGGCACGCCGTGGAGCGATGAGGACCGCCTGTTCCTCGATTCGGTCAACGCCGACGTGTTCGTCGCGGCCTCGGCCGGCAATACGCGTTCGAGCTGCACCAATCCGGTCGGTGGCGTCTCGCACATGGGCCCGTGGTTGATGACGGTAGCCGCGTCGACGCAGGATCAGCAGCTCGGGCAGGCAGAAGTCAGCCTGACCGCCCCGGGTACGCCGCCGGCGGAATTCCAGAATGTCGGCGTCACCACTGGCGACGGCGTTCCGGCCAGCGAAGCGCCGAACCTGACCAACTCGCCGCTGCGCGCGGACCCGGACAATATTGCCGGTTGTACCGATACCGGCGGCTTCCCCGCGCACTATTTCGATGGTTCGATCGCTGTGGTCCGTCGCGGCGCCACGCCGCCGTCGACCACGGCCTGTACCTTCAGTGAAAAGATCAACAATGCCGCGGCCGCTGGTGCCCTGGTCGTGCTGATTGCGAACAACAAGAACGATGCGCAGGCAATGAGCACGCCGGGCACGACGATCGGCGGTTTCAAGATCAACAGCTTGCAGGTCTCAGACGACTTGATCGCCTTCATCAATGCCAACCAGGTATTGCCCAATGCCGACGTGATCTTCGCGGATGGATTTGACGGAGCCCTTGCTCCGGGCGTGCTCGCGAACTTCACCGTCGAGACCACGATCGTTTCACAGCTCGGCGACGTCCTCGCAGCCTTCAGCGAGCGCGGACCGACGCCGACCGGTTATGACGACCTCACCAAGCCGGATATCACGGCTCCGGGCGTCAGCATCTATGCGGCGGGCCGTCCAGCCGACGGCAACTACCTGATCGAAAGCGGTACCTCGATGTCGAGCCCGCACACGGCAGGCGCGGCGGCGCTGGTTCGCGCCGTGCGTCCTGACTGGACGGTCGAGGAAGTGAAGTCGGCGATGCAGTCGACGGCGACCAATGCGACCGGTGTGCAGGAAGACGCCACCACGCCTTGGACTGTGGACCAGGTCGGCAGCGGACGCGTCGATCTGACCAAGGCCACGCTGGCGGGCCTGACGCTCGACGAGACCTACGCGAACTTCGTTGCGGCGGATCCGGCCGTCGGCACGGTTGCGATGAAGGATCTGAACATTGCATCGGTGCGCAATTCCAGCTGTGACACGACCTGCACGTGGACGCGTACAGTCAAGAACCAGCTGAGCACGAGTGGCAGCTGGAACACCACAGCCACGGCGACTGACTTCGGCCTGACCGTGTCGCCGTCCAGCTTCACGCTGGCGCCCGGTGCGACCCAGGTCCTGACGATCACGGCAACCCCGACGGGAACGCTGTCGGCCGAGGCATTCGGCGAAGTGAACCTCGTCGAGGCGAGCGGACAGTCGCCGGATCAGCACATCACGGCTGCGGTGAAGAGCGGCGGCGGGAGCACGGGCGGCGGCGGTGGTGTCACCTGCGCCAACGGCGCCTGCGTGTTCCAAGTCGACGTGCTTGCCAGCAACTTCAGCGGCTTCGGTTGCAACTCGTATTGCGGACTGGTCTGGCTCAACCGCTTCACGCCGGATGCGGCCGACTATCCGATCACGATCACGTCGGTCTCGACGATCTTCGGCAACGGCACGGGCTGGAACCACACCGGCGACAACATCAACGTCTATGTGTACCAGGACGACGATACGGATCCGAGCAATGGCGCGACGCTGGTTGGTTCGCACGTCGGCTACACGATGGGCGCCCCGGCGAACAGCTTCGTGACGATCAATCTGACGACGCCGATCACGGTCAATGGCCCGGGCGAAATCCTGATTGCCCTGACCAATCCGAATGGCGACATCGGCACCCGTCCGGCCGCGGCCGACGCGGGACCGTTCGCCGGTCGTTCGTGGGTTGCCCTGTACGATGACACTGTTGCCGGCATCGCGCCGGATTTGTCGGGGGTCGGTCTGCAATTGAATACCGATGCAAGTCCGGGCTTCGTAGGCAACTGGCTGATCCGTGCCACCGGCACGAACGCCGCTGGCCAACCGCTCGAGCTCAACTCCGGAAACCACGTCATCTTGAAGAAGTAAGCGTCGACTAGTTTGGGCCTTGTGACCGGCGCGGATTTCCGCGCCGGTTTTTTTTTCAGCTCCGATCGAATCGATCGGTTGTAGTGCGCTGGCTCAACTAGCGATCACATCGGCCGCGAAGCTGGCGTGTCTGGTTTCTTGGATGGGTCTGGCATATCGCGACGTCCCTCGCGCGTCGTTGTGCGGGTCCAGTCGCGCGATGCGCGCGATGCCTGTCGTAGATGCTCGCTGCCATGCGCCGCGCAGGTGTCGCCTCAGCGCATAGCCTGCCTCCGGCCAACACTACCCCGCCGACGGCGGCAAACACGGCAGGTTGCTGTGCGCTTGCCGAGACGTCCCGCTCGCCCAACAGAAAATTCAGCCGCTGTCGCACTCGCTCCGAGCGCGTGCGGGAGCCGCACTGGGCTCCCGCTGGAATCGGCAACGCGTCCATGAATCAGGGATTCTCGAAGCCGCTCTCGAAGATTACATCGCTGGTGAAGTCGACGAAGCTCTCCACCGCGCCCGAGTTGTCGTCCGGGTCACCAGCAACGGCCCCGAGACCAAGGCCGCGTTGCGCGAAGGCCGTGCCGCACAGGGCGTAGTCTTCCGCACTCTGCGACTGCATCACGTTGAGCAGCGCGTCGCGTGCGTCTATGAAGGTCGGCGCGTTCGGCATCATCTTGTAGGCTGCGACGAGATAGCGCTTCATGCGGTCCTGTGCTTCGAGGAAGCTGAGGCGATCGCTGTCGCGCAGCAGCGAGGCGTAACAGCCCCACAACATGTTCGCCCACACCTCACCGGTCGCATGCACTTCGCTGTTGGAATCGCCGGACGCGCCGAAGGCAGGTGCCGGGTCGTCGGGCAGCTCGACGCCATCGACGATGTAGCGGTATGTCAGCGGATTCTTGCTGAAATCGATCGAGTAGGGATAACGCCGCAGACCGTAGTAGTAGCCATTGTTGATCTGACCTGGCAACGTGACAAACGTCGACGAGACATAGCCCGCGGTCGAATAGGCGCCGCTGAAGTCGGGCGTGGCCGCGACCAGTGCATCTTCTGCGCGCACCTGCAGCAGCATCGCGTGGAAATCGCCGAAGCCTTCGCCCATGCCACCGGCCTGGTTGGTGCTCAGGCCATTGGCGTTGCCGACCAGGCGATTGCTGATGTAGTGGCCCCACTCGTGCGCAATGACCCCGTTGTCGATCGTGCCATCGCGGCGGATGCCGGAGGCACGCTGCAGATGCACGTCGACCGTGCCGGCGGCGACGGCTGCACGTATCGCCTCGCCGTCGTCGAAGTTGATGCTCAAGGTACCGATGGCGACCGCGACCGGCGGCGTGCTCGGCGCCATGCCCGGCGGATCGCCCGGGCTGGAACTGGTCGCGACGTTCGCAATGATGACGCCGACCGGGCCGGCGGTCTCCGCATTCTTCGCCTTCAGGTTGAAATCGCACGAGCCGCGGTCGACCAGCACCACCTTGCCCGCCACGTCGCCGGCATTCGTCAATGCGACACAAGCGTCCAAAGGCGCCGGTCGGACCAGTTCATTGCTGAGGTCGAAGTTGGTCGGGCCGAAGCCACCCGTTCCGACGCCGCCCGGCGGTTCGCCGGTGAGGCCACCGGAATAGGTAATGCGCGCGCCGCCACGGCCATTGAAGATGTACATGCGCATGAACGGCGTGCCGCCGTCCGCCGGGGTGGTCATGTTCGCGTTGTCGGTGCCGCTGACGTCTTGCCCCTGTGCCCGCAGCGCATCGTTCTGATTGCCGCCGCGACCGAAGTTGTTGGCCTGGGCGTTGCCTGCCGCCTCATCGAAACCGACGTCGTAGTACCAGTCGTGCAACCAGTTGTTCATGTAGAACAACTGCGTCACCGAGGCCTTGATCTGGTCCGTGCTGACGGCGGGGTCCAGCGTGGTGTCGTAGGTGCGATCGAAGGTGGCGGCACTGGTGAGATCGGCGCGATAGTCGCCTGGAGCGTTCAACGGGTCGCCGCCTGTCAGATTGGCGTACGCGTTGACGTTGTTACCGGTGGTTTCCGTCGCCGCGTCGGCGAGCCACGGATCATTGATCGCGACCGAGTTCGGATCGCTGATCGCATTGACCAGGGTCACGAGATTCGGTGCCGTCAGCGGCGCCTGGTAGCCGTCCGGCAGGCCCGCCGGGTGCGGGCTGCCATTGCGACCCTGTGGTCCGGCCAATGGCTCGAACGGCGTGGTCGCATCGGCCCATACGCGATAGTTGAACGCGGCCAGGTCCGATGTCAGGTTCTTGCGGAACAGAATGCGACCGTCCTGCGCCGACACGACGTAGGAGTAGTTGCTCTGATCGCGGCCATCGGCGGAGGCGACGTCGACTTCGATGTAGTGGGCGGCGACCAGGCCTTCCGGCAAGCGGAAAAACACCGGTTTGACGCGCGCCGGCTGCAACAGCGTTTCGCCATTCGCGCCGGTCATGTTGCTCGTGTAGTAACTGTAGCCGTCGCGGTCGGAGGTCGCCACGAACGAAGGTGCCGTCGTCACCGGCGCGAAATGGAAATCGGCGAGCGCACTCGCGACGGATTGCGCGTCGCCGCGCGCGAACGAACGCGCCGACGGATCGCCGCTCGCGCCGGAGGCGAATCCGCTGATCGCAGCGAGCGAGCCGTCGGCACGGATCAGCACGTTGAAGCTGTCGCGAAAGACCTCGATGCCGTCGACGCGGTTCTGCAGGCGGACGATGGCGGCACCGTTGCGCAGGCGCTGCTTGTCGTAGGCGGTCAAGGCATCGATCTGCGCCGGGCTGATGAGGTAGGTATCCGCGACGGCCTTGAGATAGGTCCGCGCAATCGGCGTCGCGTCGTTGACCAACAGCATCGACCCGGCGAGATTCGCCACGCCCTTGCCTGCGCTCATGAACTGTGGGATGCCGAGCTGTTTCTGCAGCGTCGCTTGATAACCGGCGGGCACCGGCGCGGCGACGTGCGTGGCCGCCTGCCGCGACAGGTACAGCGCGTCGATGTTGCCGAGGTCGGCGGCGCCCGCGGCGCCTGAAAGCAATCCCAGGCCCGCACCTATCTGTGCAGCGAGCAAACGTTTGCGGGTGGCGATACGCAGGCGCGAGGCGAGCATCTTCTTCATATTCGGTGATCCCCAGTGTGGATGGCCGAACCGTGAATGCTCAGCCGGACGAGAAACGCGGACGGAAAGGCGACCGGCGAAGTGTCGTCGAAACCCAGGGCTTCGGCGCACACGCCCGTTGACATATACGCGTTAAGCCAGCGAGAGGCGCCAGCACGCATAGATCCCTTTGTAGCAACCGGCCGGCGCCCTTTCAATCGGGCGCGCGAGTCGTCGGCAGGCCTAGGGCCGGAGGCGGAGCTGAGGGCGCACGCTCAGCATTCGATGACGTTGACCGCAAGACCACCGCGCGATGTTTCCTTGTACTTGTCCTTCATGTCGCGCCCGGTATCGCGCATCGTCTTGATGACCTTGTCGAGCGAAACGCGGTGCTTGCCGTCGCTGCGCATCGCCATGCGCTGCGCGTTGATCGCCTTGACCGAACCCATCGCGTTGCGTTCGATGCAGGGAATCTGCACGAGGCCGCCGATCGGGTCGCAGGTGAGGCCGAGGTTGTGTTCCATGCCGATTTCGGCGGCGTTCTCGACTTGCAGCACGTTGCCGCCGAGTGCGGCAGTGAGGCCGCCGGCGGCCATCGAGCAGGCCACGCCGACTTCGCCCTGGCAGCCGACTTCGGCGCCGGAGATCGAGGCGTTTTCCTTGTACAGGATGCCGATCGCGCCGGCGGTCAGCAGGAAATCGATGATGCCGTTCTCGCTGGCATTCGGGCAGAAGCGTTCGTAGTAGTGCAGCACGGCCGGCACGATACCGGCGGCGCCATTTGTCGGCGCGGTCACGACGCGGCCGCCGGCGGCGTTCTCCTCGTTGACCGCGAGCGCATACAGATTGACCCAGTCCAGTATCGTCAGCGGATCACGCAAGGCGGCCTCGGGGCGCTCGCGCAGATCCGCCAGCATGGCCGGCGCGCGCCGCTTCACATGCAGACCGCCCGGCAAGGTGCCGGTCTCGCGGGTGCCGCGCGCGACGCAACTTTGCATCGCGCGCCAGATGGTCAGCAGGCGCTCGCGGATTTCCGCCTCCGAGCGCCAGGACTTCTCGTTGGCCAGCATCACTTGTGCAATCGTCTTGCCCGACTCTGCGCACATCGCGAGCAGCTCGTCACCGCTGTGGAACGGGTGCGGCAACGGCGTGGTATCGGCGACGATGCGGTCTTCAGCAGCCTCGTCCTGGTTGACGACGAAACCGCCGCCGACCGAGTAGTAGTCGCGTGTCGCCAACAGTTCGTCGTCCGCGGCGTACGCGGAGAAGCGCATGCCATTGGAGTGATACGGCAGTTTCTGACGCTTGTTGAAGACGAGGTCGGTCTTTTCGTCGAACGGGATTTCGTGGCGTCCGAGCAGGCGGATCTTCTTTTCGCTGCGGATGCGCTTCAAGGTGGCCGGGATCGCGTCCGGATCGATCGAATCCGGCAATGCGCCTTCGAATCCGCACAGCACGGCCTTGTCGGTGCCGTGGCCGCGCCCGGTCAGGGCGAGCGAGCCGAACAGCTCGCAGCGCATGCGCGCGACGCGTTCGAGCACGCCGGGTTCGTCGAGCCAGCGCGAGACGAAGCGCGCCGCCGCGCGCATCGGCCCAACCGTATGCGAGGAGGAGGGTCCGATGCCGATCTTGAACAGGTCGAAGACGCTGACAGCCATGAATGCAATGCCTTGGTGAGCCGATGCGCGGCAGCATGCGCATCTGCGTGCGCGGCCGGCTTCGTACTGGAAGTGCGGCTATTCTAAGGCTTTGCCAGGGAGTCGCATGCAATGCGGTTGAGGCTTTACCAGCGTGATCATTGCCCGCTGTGCGACCAGGCGCTGGCGGTCCTAGCCGCGGCACACGCGCCAGACTTCGAAACCGTGTGGATCGACGAGGACGCCGAGCTCGAGGCGCGCTACGGCGAACGCGTGCCGGTTTTGCACGACGATGACACAGGGCGCGAGCTGGATTGGCCGTTCGATGCGGCCGCTGCCGCGCGCTGGCTGGATGCCTGACGCGCGCGCCTTCGTCAGCCGATTTTCGCCAGATACGCCTGCGCCTCGCTCGCGCTGAGGACGCCGGCACTCTGTGCCGCCTGGATCGCGCTTCGCGCTGCTTCCGGAATGCCGTTGTAGTGGTAGTTGCTGCCGGCACTGCGCACGAAGGCGTCCAGCGTCCCGTTGTCTTTCAGGATCTTCACGATCTCGGCCTGATACGCCGGATTCGAATGGCCCTTGAGCAGGCCGCCAATCGAGGGTGCGTCGCGCATCGGCAGCGTTTCGAAGTTGCGATCGGCTTGCCGGCGCGCGCCGGCATCTGCGCCGAACAGGGCGGGCGAGTGCTGCGCGGCGACCGCGGCCGCATTGGGAAACTGCTGCTGGATCATGCTGACCAGGTTGGCCTGATACGACAGCGGTTGGGCTGCATAGCCACCGTTCGCGTTCTGCGCCTGGAACTGGCTGAGGTAGTTCGGATTGTCCTTGGCGACCGCGTCGAAGAATGGCACGGCTGCGTCGCCCTGGATGCCGCAGGCCGCGGCGACATCGATGGCCGCCTGTGTCGCACCCGCGCCGTGCGAAAAGAGTTCGGGATGGCTTTCAGCGAGCTGCTGCACCTGCTCGGGCGACAGGCTGAGCTTGCTCTGCAGTGATTTCGCTTCCTGCGCGGCATCGCTGCTCAACGCTTCGGCGGCTTCGCCGTTGACGCCTGCGCCTGCCAGGAACTGCTTGGCGAGTTCGGATTTTTCGCGGATGTCGTGACCGTATTCGGCGGCGAACAGCAGACCGGTCGCGACCAGGGCGATGCCGGCACCGACCGGGCCGCCCCAGGCGCCGATGCCGAGCGAAGCGGCAAAGTCGGTGCCGGCAATCGCTGCGAGTCCGCTACCGAACGCGGCCGCGCCGTCGAACACGGCGCCGGCGACATTGCCGCTGTTGATGTTCTTGCCGGCATCGAGCGCGAAGTAGACGACGTTGAGCGTGCCGATGAAACGTTCGGTGAAGCGGCCCGCGATCGATGCGCCCGATGCCCATTGCCCCGCGCCGCTTTCGCTGTCGATGAGGCCGATGGTGCTGGCGAAGCTGGTGCTGTCCTTGGCGAGGCCCGCACTGAAGGCGAGCGTGCCGATCACGTTCTTCGCGCTCGGATCGCTCAAGGTGGCGTTGGCGGAGTTCAGGAACGCGCCACCCGCGATCGCGACACCCAGCGTGCGGAACGCGACGCCGGCAGCGCCGCTGCTGAACGACATGTCCTTGAGTTCGCCGAGTTCCTTCTGCACCTCGCCCAGGTCCTTGAGACCGCTGATCGCAGTGCCGGTCGAAGTGGTGGTGCGCAGCGTCTGCACGATCTGCTTGAGCTTGGCGACGCCAGCGTCGACTTCGTTTTGCGGAATGCCGAGCAGCTGCGCGCCGTTGAGCCGGAAGGCATCGAGCGCCTGGGTCGCCTTGGCGACGCTGGCGGCGTCGCTCGGGTTCAGATCGCCCAGCGGCGCGAGTACATGACCGGCGATATAGGATTGCGCCGCCGCTGCGGTGAAGTCCTTGCCCTTGTGTGCGGACTCGGCGAAGAAGCTGAACAACTTGTCGCCTTCGGCGCCTTCGAACAGGCCGGGATTGCGACTGCTGGCGAACTCGATCGCCTTCTGTGTCGTGTCGCTGTCGGCGACGTTCGATTTCAGTGCCGCCAACGCGTCGGGCGCGAGCTGCTGCATATCGGTAGGCAGGCTCGTCAGCGCCGCGATATCGGTCTTCAGCACGCCGGCATCGGCGATCAGCTTGTCCTGCGCCGCTTTCACATCGTCCTGCCAGCCCTGGCCTTTCGATTGTGCGTACTGGTTGATCGCCTTCTGCAGCTGCTCGGGCGTCAGGCCGGGACCCACCTGATTGATCAGCCAGGACAAGTCCTTGGTCAGATCCTGGTAGTGCGCGAGATCGCCTTGCAGGGTGCGGTTGGCGTCCTCCACGCCGGCTTCGGTCGCGCGCAGCACGACGCCGGCGTCCTCGGTCTTGCCATCGGCCTTGAGCTCGCGCGCAAGTTCCAGCGCAAGTTTCGGGCTGGCACCGGCGCCGACCGCGCTCTTGATATAGCTGCCATGCGGATCGTCGAAACGGCCACTCCAGGTGTCGTATTCGCGACGGAACGACTGCGCGATCTGCTGGGTCAGTGCCTGCGCCTGCGGCGAATCGCCGAGCGCATCGACGACTTTCGACAGATTCGTGAACGGTGCCGCCGAGGCGTAGTTGCCGTCGGCGGCACCAATCTGTGCGATCGTCGGCAGACTCGCTTGCACGATCTGCGTCGCCAACGCCGGCGGCAAACCCTTGACCGTATCCGCCAACACTTGCGACGCCTGCTGTGCGGCCAGCGTATCGATCGATGCGGCTTGGCCTGTTTTACCGGCGTAGGGCGCTGCGACGGCGGCGGCGGCGTCCTTCACCCAGCCTTGTACGCGAGGGTCGGCGATCACGCGATCGATCACGGCTTGCGGCTGCCCCTGCAAGCTGACACCGAGATCCTGCAGTTTCTGCTGCGCCGTCGCGTTGCTCGTCCAGGTTGGAATCAACGCCTCGGCCTTGGCCTGCAGCTGGCTGTCGGCGACCGCATCGGTCAATACGCTCTGTGCGGTGGCGTCGCCGCTGTAGCGCTGCTCGATCGCGGCGCCGAATTCTTTCGTCAGCTGATTGGCCGGAGTCTGGAACTGGCCGGGCACGCCGGTGTTGCGTTTCGCGATCGACGCCTGGATCTCGGCGTGCACGGCGGTATAGACCTGCTGCCGCGCATGGTTGACGACGGCGCCGTTCTCGCCGTTCTTCAACGTGTCTTCGTAGTTCTTGATCGCGCTGTCGACGTTTTGCTGCGGCGTCGGCGCTGCGGCGCTTGCCGGAGCGTCGTGACGAAGCGTGCTGGCAGGCTGCGCCGCGGGCGCTGGAATCGTCAGGCGCTGACCGGGTGTCAGACGCGCATCTGCGGCGATGTAGTTGGCTTGCGCGATCGCTTGCGGCGTGCTGCCGTAGTCATGCGCAATGCTGCCGACTGTTTCGCCGGACGCGACCGTGTGCGCCGCCGGTGGTGGCGGCGGCGGTGGCGGTGGGGAAACGAAGACGGCGGAGCCGGAATCGACGGGACGCATGACGAACCTCACATAGAGCAGGGGGACAGGGCGGGTCGCTGCTGCGGCGCCGTTTGCCGGGAACTACACCGCTGCAGTCTTGGGCGGCGCTTCACCGCAAAGCAATACGGGTTTCCCCGAGGTTGCCCCTGTGGCCTCATTGTTTTGCAATGAAGCGCGACGATTGCACGGTGCAGACGTCTTTGCCGACAATGCAGCGCGCTACGTGTCTGCGGACAGCGGAGTGACCCATGCAGCACCGACGTCGGCCAACCTGCGTTCTGCCCGCCCTGATTCTGGTGATCGCGATGACGACTTCGATGGCGCAAACTCCCTCTAATCCGACGTCCAGCAGTGCCGAACGCCTGGCGATCCTCGCCGCCGCGCGTGCGCCGGTCGTGCAGGATCTGGGCAAACCCATCGAGTTCCGCGTGAATCAGCTGAATGTGCTGGACGGCAGCGCGTTCCTTCACGCGACGATGCTCGACATCGGTGGCGCGCCATTGAGTTACGCAGGCACGCACTACGAAGGCGCTGCCGCGCACGGCATGAAATCGCGCGGCTACGCGGCCCTGTTGCGTGAAAGCCAGGGGCAGTGGAGTGTGGTCGCCTACGTAGTGGGACCGACGGATGTCGCCTGGGAGAGCTGGGGCAAGCAGTATCGGGTGCCCGAGACCTTGTTCGTATTGACGTCACCGTAGACAAATCCCTTTAGCATCAGCGCGGCTTGCGAAATGCAAAAGGCGAGCCGTGCGGGCTCGCCTTTCGTCGGCGCGTGCCCGCGCCATCGCTCACGGTGGCGCGAGGATCACGCCGCCGTGATTCCAGGCCCAGCTGCTCGAATCATGACCAATACGCTGGCTGTCGTCGGCATTCGTATTGTTGGAACCGATCAGCGTGATATGCCCGTGATCATTCGATGCGACGATCTCGGTGTGCGAAGCGCCGCCGCCCTGGATGATGACGACATCGCCGGGTTTCGCATCGGCTATGCTGACCGCATGCCAGCCCTTGTCGCGTAATTCCCGATTCAGCGTGGCGACGCTGTCGGTATGCTCTCCGCCGCTCAACAAGCCAGCCTGTTGCAGGCAGGCGGAAACGAAATTCGCGCAGCTCGAGTCGTTCGGCGTATTCGGATTCATCGGCAGCGCATGCGAGGCTTTCAAGGTCGACGTGTTCTCGCCATTGAATTGTTCGGCAATTGCCGCGGCATTCGAGCCCTTGACCGGGCCGGAAGACGTCGTAGCGCCGGTTTCACTGGTACGACCGCTGCCATTGCCCGATCCGCCGGCAGGAATGTGCACGTTCTGTCCGGGGTAGATCAGGTCCGGATTGCTGATCTGCGGATTGGCCGCGAGCAACGAAGACAGCGAGACACCGTGTTGGGCGGCGATACCCGACAGGGTGTCGCCGCTGCGCACGCTGTAGTTGCCTGCCGCAGCGGCGGCGCCTGCATGAGCTGCAGCCGCATGGCCGCCGGTCGGAATGGCAATGCGATCGCCGGGATAGATCAGATCCGGGTTGCGGATCTCCGGATTTGCCGCAATCAGGTCGTGCAGCGAAACGCCGTTCTGCGCAGCGATCGCGGACAAGGTGTCGCCATGCTGGACCACATGTTCGTTGCCGCCCGACGATGCCGAGTAGGCGTTTGCATGGTTGACAGCGGCAATTGCGGACATGGCAAGCCTCGGTTGGAGTTGGATGTGCTTGCATCCGACTTCACCAGCTTCGCGGGCCGCCGCCTATCCGAGCATTCCCTAGACTAGGGATTGTCCTAGGTTCGTGGCGCGTCGCCGCAGGCCGCTTCGATAGCCGGCGTGCGCCAGCCCGACTTCACGCCCCAGACGTAGAACACCAGGCCGATGGCGGCGACGAAAGCGAGATCCCAGCCATAGGACAGATAGCCGCGGCCACCGAAACGCTCGCTTCCAGCCCACGACACCAGTGCGATTGACGGCAGGTAGACGATCAGCCACCAGGCGCCATCGAGCTGTCGACGGAAATCGCGCCAGCCGCAGCGTGCCTGATAGTAGATATAGACTGGCAGCGCGACGACCATAAGCAGGATGATTTCGCCGGTCAGCGGCCATTTCGCCCAGTACAGCAACTCGGTTGCGAAGATGAAGGCAAGGGCGGCGAGTACCGGCAAGCCGGAGAGGCGTAGCGGTCGATGCAGATCCGGCGCGGTGCGGCGCAACGTCATCGCACTAACCGGTCCGGTCAAATACGAGATGATCGTTGCGACCGAGATTACCGCGGCCAGCGTGCCCCAGCCGCGGAAAAAGAACAGGAACAGGAAAGAGACGGCGAGGTTCAGCCACATCGCCGGGCGCGGCACGCCGTACTTCGGATGCAGGCGTCCGAAGACCTTCGGCAAGGTGCCGTTGCGCTCCATGCCGTAGATCATGCGCGAGGTCGTTGCGGTGTACGTGATGCCGGTTCCGCTCGGGCTGATGAACGCATCGACGTAGAGCAGCATCGCCAGCCAATGCAGGTTGACGATGATCGCCAGCTCGGCGAACGGTGAACGGAAATCGATGCCGTGCCAGCCCGCCTTGGCGAGCATTTCCGGCGGCACCGCGCCGATGTAGGCGACCTGCAGGATCACGTAGACGACCGTCGCCAGCGCAATCGATCCGAGGATCGCGAAGGGAATACTGCGCCCGGGGTTGCGCGCTTCGCCGGCGAGATTCACCGGACTCTGGAAACCGTTGAAGCTGAACACGATGCCGGCGGTCGCGACCGCGCTCAGCACGGCTGCCAGATCGATCGTGTGTGCGTCGCCGTGGATGCCGACGGAAAAATTTTCGGTGTGGAAGCCGCTCGCGATAAGCGCGACTCCCGTCGCTGCCGGCACCACGAGCTTGAAGACCGTTATTGCGCTGTTGGAGTGCGCGAACAGTTTCACGCTCCAGAAGTTGAGCAGGAAATAGATGATGACCAGCACCGC
>JBDTYM010000031.1:0-41455 GCA_040005635.1 Dokdonella sp.
CATACGCCGCGACCAGCCACCAGAACGGCTGGCTCGCCAGCGTCATGCCGAACACACGCTGGGTTGCGTTCAACACGTCGCCGCTGCGCTCCAGATGCAGCAGGATCGCGCGATTGCCGAGCGGATACAGGAACGCTGCCGCCGCCACGCTGAACAACGCGAGCCAGGCGTCGCGGCCGAGATGGCCGGCGAAATGTCCCGCCTGCATGATCGCGACGCCGGCCACGATGACGACGCCCAGTGCGAGCGCGCGCCGCGGCAGGCGTGCCCGCGCATCGCGATACAACAACGGCGCCAGCAGCATGCCGGCAATCACGGTGAGCTGGAAGGTACCGGCGACCAGCCACGCCGGCGCGAACGCCGCCGCCCAGGTCAGGCAGAGGCAGAACACGGTGAAGCCGATGCCGCTCCAGCCGAGCCATACCCACGGATGCCTGCGCAACGCGCGCCAGACCGGTGCGTAGCCGCCGCGCCACGGCAGCACCAGCGCGAGCATCGGCAACGTCAGCAGGTAGCGCAGCGCGGCTGACCAGGCCCAATGTCCACCGCTGCTCGCGATCGCGCGGTTCAGCACATAGGTCGCCGTGAAGAACAGCGCCGAGGCGAGCGCGAGCAGGACCGCAGCGAGCGCGTGGCGACGCACCATCAGCGCCGCCGGCTGCCGCGCAGGCGTTCGATCGGAAAGCTGGCGATGTCGCCGCCCTGCTCGCGGCGCGGCTGGCCCGGTTCCGGCGCGAGTGCGTGTGCATAGACGACCTCGTAGGTCGCCGGCAATACGCCGTCCTGGCGAAAGCGTTCGTAAGCGTCGATGACGCGCTGCAGATGCGCCTTGCCGGTCAATCCGCGCACGCGCTGCGCGTCCGCGTTGGTGGCGCCGATCGCACGCAGTTCGTGCATCAGGCCGCGCGCGTCGGCATAGGTCAATGTGAAGTCTTCGCGTTCGAGTACCGGGTCGCGAAAGCCACTCGCGAGCAGCGCGTCGCCAATGTCATGCATGTCGATGAAGCGGCTGACGTGCGGCGTGGTGTCGGCCTGGGCGAATGCGGCGCGCAGCTCCTTCAACGTGTCCGGGCCGAAGGTCGAGAACAGCAGGCGTCCGCCCGGTCGCAGTACGCGGCGGAATTCGGCGAGTGCGAGGCCGGGATCCTCGCACCACTGCAGGCACAGATTGGAATGCACCAGATCGATGCTGGCTTCGGCGAACGGCAGCGCTTGCGCGTCGGCACACACGCGTGCGAACGCCGGCGGCGTGCCGGCGTGCAGCGCCGCCGCCTGCAGCATCGGCAGCGCAAGATCGAGCGCGATGATCGCGGCGTCGGCGAAGCGCTGGCGCAGCGCCATGCTGCCGCTGCCGGGCCCGCTGCCGACATCGAGCACGCGTGCGGGCGCGAAGTCGAGGCCATCGAGACGCTCGCGCAGACGCTCGCCCACCTCGGTCTGCAGCACCGCATGCGCCTCGTAGGTTGTCGCCGCGCGCCCGAATGCGCGCCGGATATGCGCCTGGTCGAGTCCGGCGCTCATGCCGGCAGGTCCGCCGCGAACGCGCCGATCGCATGCGCGACTTCCGCGGCGTGGCCGATGAACGGCGCATGGCCGCTGTTGAGTTCGACGAAGCGGCCTTGCGGCGCCCGTTCGGCCGCCCATTGCATCTCGGCCGGCGCGACGAGGCGATCGCGGCGTCCGGCAATCCACAGGCTCGGCATCGCCAGCGTGGGTACTTGCGCGCGCAGATCGACACTGTCGAGTGCACGCAGGCCGTCGGTGAGCGCGCCGAGCGCGGGCTCGCCGCGTTCGAACACTTGTTTCCTGAGCTCGCGAAGTTCCGCTTGCGCATTCGGCGCGCCCAGTGTTTCCAGTGCGAGAAAGCGTTCGATCGCATCGCGATAGCGTTCGCCGAGGTCGGTCGCGAACGCGGCAAACACGTCGGTCGGTACGCCGTGCGGCCAATCCGCCGCGCTGACGAAGCGCGGACTCGAGGCGATCAAGGCGATGCCGCGCACCTGCTCCGCGTGATCGAGTGCGCCCCGCAGCGCAACGAGCCCGCCGAGCGACCAGCCGACCCAGAGCGCGCGCGGTGTCGCCGCCGCGATGCGGCGCGCGCTGTCGCCGACATCGAAATGCGGGTCATCGCGGCCATGACCATGTCCGGGCAGGTCGACGACATGCACGCGGAAATGCGGCGTCAGTTCGGCCAGCAGCGGCGCGAAGATGCCGCCGTGCATGGCCCAGCCATGGATCAGGACCAGCTCGGGTCCGCTGCCTTGAACATCCAGATACACGTCATTTCCCGAGATGGAAGTCGAAGCGCGAGCATGGCGGCATGCCTGCTGTGCGCAGTCCGGCGATACGCGGCGCCAACAGGCGCCACATCAACACGGCATCGCGGCGCTGGCCGCATCCGCGCGGGCGTGACCAGCGCAGGCGCTGCCGATTGCGCAGAGTGCATGCGGCCAGCCAGCTCGGGTCGAACGGATCCCACACACTAGCTATCGCGCACAGATTGCGTGCGACCACCGGATGCACTTCATCGAACAGGTTCGCATGCAGTTCGTCCCGCGTGTACGTCGAGCGCGCGAGTTCGCGCGACGCGACGCGCACGGACATGCGATCGGAGGTATCGAGATTCCTATCCGACAGCGCCAGCCAGATTGGGCGGCGCACTGCGATATCCGCCGCCGCGACCGTCATGCGCACGCCACGGCGAGCGCCTGCAGCAGGCGCTCCACATCGCTCTCGGCGTGCAGCGCCGACAACGTCACGCGCAGGCGCGCCTTGCCGATCGGTACCGTCGGCGGCCGCACGGCCGGCACATAGAAGCCGAGATCCTCGAGCTTCGCCGACGCCGCGAGCGCAGCGCGACTGTCGCCGACCAATACCGGCTGGATCGGCGTCGGCGATTCCATCAACACGATGCCGCGCGCAGCAGCGCCATGCCTGAAATGCGCAATCAGACGATGCAGGCGATCACGCCGCCAATCCTCGAAGCGCGCGACGTCGATCGCCGCGCGCGTCGCTGCCGCAAGTGCCGGCGGCGACGCGGTCGTGTAGATGTAGGTGCGCGCGTTCTGCAGCAGGCCGTCGATCAACGTCGCGCTGCCGGCGACGAATGCACCGGCCACACCGAGTGCCTTGCCGAGCGTCGCCATCAGCACCGGCACCTCGTCTTGCGAAAGCCCGGCCGCTGCGACGCTGCCGGCGCCTTCTTCGCCCAGCACGCCAAGACCATGCGCATCGTCCACATACAGAAGTGCGCGCTGCGCGCGACACAAGGCTGCCAGCTCGCGCAAGGGCGCGATATCGCCATCCATGCTGAACACGCCATCGGTCGCCAGCAACGCGGCGGTCGTGGGACGGCTTTCGAGCTGGCGCTGGGCGGCCGCCACATCGGCGTGCGGATAGCGCTTCAGTTCGCAGCCGGCGACGCGCGCGCCATCGAGCAGGCTGGCGTGATTGAGCTTGTCCTGCACGCACAGATCCGCAGCGCCGAGCAGTCCCGACAACACGCCGAGATTGGCCATGTAGCCGGTCGAGAACAGCAGCGCACGCGCACGCCCGGTCCAGCGAGCGAGCGCTTCCTCGAGCGCCGCATGCTCCTCGCGATGGCCGCCGAGCAGGTGTGCCGCCTTCGCGCCGACGCCGCCCGCACGCGCCGCGCGCGTCAGCGCCTCGATCAACGCCGGATGCTGGGCGAGACCGAGATAGTCGTTGCTGGCAAAGCTGATCAGCCGTTGGCCGCCGATCCAGATCGCCGCGCCGTCGACCGCGTCGAGCGTGCGCAGGCGGCGCAGCAGCGATTGCTGCGCGCGCTCGGCGTGTGCCGTCGCGAGGCGTGCAAGCAGGTCGGAACGCTGACGCACTCCCATTCCTCCAACGCCTGTTTCGTCGGGAGAGAGGGCTGCGTTGAGGAGGCGGGGGTTCATTGTGTGCTGGATCGGAGAGTGGAATGGCGAGTCGTCAACGGCGGAACCGATCACGAACGCAGACGCTACGAATAACCGAGCCTGCGTCCCTCACCCAGTCCTCTCGTCCGGCGTTGCCGGAAGAGAGGATGTCAGGCAGCGCACGGTTCGACGATGTCCGCATGCACGGTGCCCGGCTCGAGTGCGACCTCCAATGCATGGATGCCCAGTCGCGCGAACAACGCCTGATCCGCTGCCACGTCCGGATTGCCGGTCGTCAGCAGCTTTTCGCCATAGAAGATCGAGTTCGCGCCAGCGAAGAAGCACAGTGCCTGCAACTCGTCGCTCATCTCGGCGCGCCCGGCGGACAGGCGCACCATCGAGAGCGGCATCAGGATGCGCGCCACCGCGATCGTGCGCACGAACTCGAACGGATCGAGCAGCGCAGTGCCGGCCAGCGGCGTGCCTTGCACCTGCACGAGACGATTGATCGGCACCGAATCCGGATGCGTCGGCAGGGTCGCCAGCGCCTGCAGCAGACCGGCGCGCTCGGCGCGCGTTTCGCCCATGCCGACGATGCCGCCGCAGCAGGTCTTGAGCCCGGCGTCGCGCACATGCTCCAGCGTGTCGAGTCGATCCTGGTATTCACGCGTGTGGATGACCTCGCCGTAGAACTCCGGCGCCGTGTCGAGATTGTGGTTGTAGTAGTCGAGGCCGGCACCTTTCAGCGCGTCGGCCTGCGGCTGCGACAGCATGCCGAGCGTGGCACAGGTTTCCAGGCCGAGCGCCTTCACCGCGCTGACCATCGCGGCCACCTTCGGGATGTCGCGGTCCTTCGGCGAGCGCCACGCCGCACCCATGCAGAAGCGCGATGCGCCAGCGGCCTTGGCCTGGCTTGCCTTGGCGATCACGGCATCCAGGCTCATCAGCTTCTCGGCTTCCACGCCGGTCGCGTAGCGTGCCGCCTGCGGACAGTAGGCACAATCCTCCGGACAGCCGCCGGTCTTGATCGAGAGCAGGGTCGACACCTGCACTGCATTGGCATCGTGGTGCGCGCGGTGGGTCGCATGTGCGCGTTCGAGCAGGTCGGCGAACGGCAGGTCGAGCAGGACGCGGACTTCCTCGCGCGTCCAATCGTGGCGAATCGTGGCGGAAGGCATGCGGCGGGGCGAAGCTTCGCTAGAGTGGGATGGCAAGTCTGGTCAGCGCGCAGGGAGGCTGTCAACTTGGATCGACGCCACCAGGTTGACGGTATCGGCAGACGCATCCTGCGTCTCGTGCTGCCGCCGCGTTGCCTGCTGTGCGGCGCCGCCGGTGCGAACGGTCGCGATCTGTGCGCGGGATGCGCGCACGATTTCGCCGTCAACTCGACCTGTTGTCGACGCTGCGCGCTGCCGCTGGAGGCACCAGCGCCGCTCTGCGGCGAATGCCTGCGCCGCGAACCCCCGTTCGCGAGCGCGTGGGTGCCATTCCGATACGAACATCCGCTCGACCTGCTCGAGGCGCGCTTCAAGTTCCAGCGCAACCTCGCCGCCGGCCACGTGCTGGCGCAGATGATGATCGAACGCGCGCCGATTGACGCACCGCTCCGCCCCGATGTGCTGATCCCGATACCGCTGCATCGCACGCGCCTGCGCGAGCGCGGCTACAACCAGGCGCTGGAACTGGCCTCGCCGCTGGCCAAGGCATTGGCGATCCCGTTGCGCGTGGACGCGCTGCTGCGTACGCAGGCGACACCGCCGCAAACCGGCCTCGATGCGAAGGCGCGTCGGCGCAACCTGCGCGGCGCGTTCGCACTCGTCGCGAATGCCGTGTTGCCTGCGCACATCGTGTTGTTCGACGACGTCATGACGACCGGTGCAACGCTGCGCGAATGCGCGCGCGTGCTGCGTCGCGCGGGCGTCGTGCGCGTGGATGCGTGGGCGCTCGCCCGAGCGCCGGCGCCGCGTTGACGAGAGTCGCAGCGTCGGCTACTCCGGCCAATCCACACGTCGTGCCCTCCGTGCACGGCACTCTTTGGAATAAACGGCCGGACAATCCGGGCAGCGTACCCCTGCCGCTCGGCGCCACGTTTATAGTGCAAGGATGTTTCCGGCCAACTTCGCTGCCTGGCTCCTGGTCCTCGACTGGGGCATCCGGCTGCTCGCACTGCTGACGATCCCGGCGCGGCATCCGCCGGCGGCGGCGCGTACGTGGCTGCTGCTGGTCGGTTTCCTGCCGTTGCTCGGCCTGCCCCTGTATTTGCTGCTGAGCCGCCCCTGGCTCGCGCCGGCGCGCGTCGCGCGGCAAGCCGAAGTCTCGGCGGCGATCCGGGCGGCGCATCCGCCGCTGCCGCTGCCGATCGAAGACGGCTGTACGAATCTGGTCCGGCTGGCGCAGCGCCTCGGCGATCTGCCGGCCTGCCCCGGCAATCGCATCGAGCTGCTCGTCGACTATGCCGGCGCCATCGACGATCTTGCCGCCGGCATCGATGCGGCGCAGCGCGAGGTGCATCTGCTTTATTACATCGTCGCCGACGACGCCGTCGGTGGCCGCGTGCTGGCTGCCTTGCGGCGGGCGGCCGCGCGCGGAGTGCGCTGTCGCGTGCTGGTCGACGCGCTCGCCTCGAAGGAGTTCCTGCAGCGCAGCGCGAGAGACCTGCACGATGCCGGCGTCGAGGTGCGCGCGATGCTGCTCGATCGCCTGTGGGCGGCGGCGAGCCGGCTCGATCTGCGCAACCATCGTAAGCTGGCGATCGTCGATGGCATGGTCGGCTGGCTCGGCTCGCAGAACCTGGTCGATCCGAATTTCATTGTCGGCTCGCCAAACGTCGAGTTGGTCGCGCGCGTGCGCGGTCCGGTGGTCGCGCAGTTGCAGGCGGTGTTCGCCGGCGACTGGTACATCGAGACCAGCGACCGCGTCGTCATCGACGCGCCGACACCGGCAGCAGCCGGCACGGCGGTGGCCCAGATGCTGCCCGGCGGACCGGCCTATCCGTTCGAGAACGCGCGCGACATCATTGTCGCGCTGATCCAGCGTGCGCAGCGCGAAGTCGTCCTGTGCACACCGTATTTCGTACCGGACGAAGCGGTACTGCGCACACTGTGCATCGCCGCGCTGTCCGGGATCGAGGTGCATCTGATCGTTTCAGCGCGCAGCAACCAGACGCTCGTCGATTGGGCGCAGCGCGCCTACTACGTCGAACTGCTGCGCTCCGGTGTGCATATCCATCGCTTCATGGCCGGCTTTCTGCACGCCAAGCACATCAGTGTCGATGCCGCTGTCGGCATGCTCGGCTCGATCAACCTGGATGTGCGTTCGTTCGCGTTGAATGCGGAAACCGGGCTGCTGATCTATACGCCGGAAGTGATCGCGCGGCTGCGTGAGGTGCAACGCGGTTATATCGAAGCGTCGAGCGAACTCAAGCTGGAGGAGTGGCAGCGGCGGCCGATGTGGCAACGCAGTGTCGAAGGTCTCGCGCGCTTGGCGAACGGATTCCTGTGACCATTGCCGGAGAATCGATCGCTCTCCTTTCCCGCTGACGAGACGGAGTGAAATAGCTTCAACGAATCGCCAGCGCCAGCACCAGCCCGACCCACAGCACCAGGCCGACCCAGTTGTTGTTGCGAAACGCGGTGAAGCAGGCCATGCGTTCGCGCCCACGAATCAGGATTTGCTGATAGGCGAACAGACCCATAGCGGTGACCAGGCCGACGTAGTACGGCCAGTGCAGGTGCACGCGCGAACCGGCGAGCAGCATGGCGAATACGAACGTGATCATCAGCACGCCGATGATGGTGCGGTCGGCATCGGCAAACAGGATCGCGGTCGATTTCGCGCCGGCGCGAATATCGTCGTCGCGGTCGACCATCGCGTATTCGGTGTCGTAGATCGTCGAGAACAGCACGTTGGCGAGGAACAGCAGCCAGCACAACGGTGGCAGCGAATTGGTCACGGCTGCGAAAGCCATCGGGATCGACCAGCCGAACGCAGCGCCGAGCACGACCTGCGCCAGATGCGTCACGCGCTTGGTGAACGGATAGATCGCAGCGAGCGCAGCGCCGCCAAATGAGAGCAGGATCGTCAACCGGTTGGTGAACAGCACGAGCACGAACGCCAACGCGAGCAGGCTGGCGAACAGCGTCAGCGCTTCCTTCTTCGACACGCGCCCGGCGGCCATCGGCCGTTCGCGCGTGCGCGCGACCTTGCCGTCGAGCCAGCCATGATCGGCGTAGTCGTTGATGACGCAGCCGGCGCTGCGCATCACGAACACGCCGAGCGTGAAGATCACGAGTGCGCCTGGCGGTGGAAAGTCGTTCGCCGCGAACCATAGCGCCCACCAGGTCGGCCACAGCAGCAGCAAGGCGCCAACCGGCCGATCCAAACGCATCAGCACGAGATATTCGCGCGTGCGCTCGCGGTAGCGCGGCGGCAGGCGCGCGATCAGCGCGTCGAGCACCTTGGCCGAACGCGCCGACGCGTCGGCCGGGCGCTGCGTCGACTTTGCGCGCGACGGCGCCACCGACGCGGGCGCGACCGCCTTGCGCGCGAACGAAGGAATCATGGGCGCGGCAGGTTCGGAACGGGCTGCAGACACACGCTCCGGATGCGGCGAGGCGGGCGCTGTGTCCTTCGCCTTCACCTCGATTTGAACCTTGGGCCGCGCCACTTCATTGCGACTCGCCTCGGCCGGCTCCGTCTTGTCCACCGGCCTCTCGGCCGATGCGTTGCCGCGAAGCGGTACGGGCTCGGTTTGTCTGGTCTGTGCGACGACGGGCGCTGGGCGCGCCGCTGCTGCTGTCGCTACGGATTCCGCTGCGACGACGACGGGTGGTTGGGAGGATTGCGTCGCGCCGACCGGCGTCGACCCCTCTTGCGGTTTCGCCTGAAGTGCAAAAGTCTCCTCGCGGACCGGACTCTCAATGGTCTCCTCGGCGACCTCCTCCGGCAACACCGAGGCCGTTGCTGATGACGCGGGCATCGCAGGCGGCGCCGACTGCGGCGTCGCTTCGACCTCCTGTGCTTTCGCGCGCGTGCGACGCCGCGGTGGCAGCGGCGTCGCCGTCGCCGCTGTCGCATCCCCGCTGGCGACGGGTACGTCGGGTTTCACGCGTGCCGTCCGCCGACGCGGCGCCGCTGTCTCTCCGATCGCATCGTCCGCGGCGGCAACGCCCGGACTTCGCCGCAGCGGTTTGGCTGCCGGCGTTTCGGCGCTCTCGCTCGCCGGCTTGCGCGTTCTGCGCGGCTTGGGTGGCGGTATGGGTTCGTCCATGGCCGCAGTTTAGCCCGAGCACCCGGCGCGCTTGCGTGTCAGTGTTCCAGCGGTCGTAGAAGCGAACCAAAATTCAGGTAGATCGAATCGTTGCCCTGACTGTTGCGGCCATAGCCGAGGAACAAGGGACCGAAGGGCGTCTCGAAACCGAGAAACAGGCTACCGGCGGTCAGCATGTTGCCGATGCGGAAATCCTTCTCGCTGGCAAACACGTTGCCGTACTCGAGGCTGCCGCCGACATAGGTCGGCACGCTGACGAATTGGTCGAGCGGACTGAGGCGGCGGTAGTACACCGCACGCGCGAGTGCGCTGTGTTCGCCGTAGACCTCGCGTTCGGCGAAACCCGACAGATTAGCGAAACCGCCGAGGAAACTGACCGAGCGCAACGCCACCGGATCGTTCCACACGGTTTGCGCACGCACACCGAGCAGGACCGTGTTGGGTCCGCTGCTGAGCGCGGTGTCCCAGACCAGCGCGCCGATATCGCCGCCGCGGTCGGCGCCGAGCGCGGGCACCAGGCGCGTGATCCGCATTTGGCCGCGGCTGCCGCTGCGCGGGAATTGCGCGGAGTCGAGCGTGTCGCGCGTCGCCTCGACCGCGACCGCACCCCAGCCATTGCTGTCACGCGTGTTCTGGAACGCCTGCGGGTCGCCGATGTGCAGTTGCGCGTGATCGTGACCGGTTTCGGCGTACAGCTCGAACTGCCATGGCGACGATGGCGACCAGCCGAGACCGGCGCCGGCAGTCGCCTTGGCGATGCGCAGCTCGGCCGAGGGTGGACGCGTCTGGCCGACACTTTGTTCGTAGGCGTGATAGTCGATGTACGGGTCGAGAAAGAACTCGGTATCGGCGCCGAACGGCTGCACGAACTCGCTGCGCAAACCGGCGATTTGGCCCGCCTGCAGCTGGCTGCGCCAGTACGCGCCCCGATCGTTGATGCCGGTCAGGCGCGCCTCCGCGTTGAGCTGGTAGGCGCTGCGTCCATTGAAGTCGTCGCTGATGGCCAGGCCCGCCTGCAGGAACCATGGGCCCCAGCTCTTGTCCTGCGGATCGACGACCAAACCGGTGCGGCCGTCCTCTTCGACCAGGCGATAGCCGATGCGCTGGTAGTTGCCGTTGCCGTACGACTGATTGATCTGCTGCTCCAATTCGGCCACGTTGAAGCGCTGGCCGATCTGATTGTCGACCTTGCGTTCGACATAGGTCGCGGTCAGTGAATCGGACTCCAGCACATGCAGGAACGCAATCAGCGGCGGATCGAAATGACGCGGCCGGTGCTGTGCGCGCCAGGCCGCGTAGTCCGCTTCATTGAGCGCGAATTTGCGCAGCTGCGGCAGCGCCGCCACGGTCGCCGCCGCGCCCAGGGGAATCGCCGCGGCGGCGCGATCGAAGCTGGCCGCATGGATGTCGCCGAGCTCGGGCCGGATCAGCACGTCGTCGGGACCGAGTTCGCGCAGCTGGCGCTCGGTCTGCCTCAGCATCAATGCGGCCAAGGTCTGCATCGCGACCGCGAGCGGCGAATTCAGCTCGTCGACCGGACGCAGGCCGGTGCCGACATTGATCGCGATGATGCGTTCGGCGCCGAGCTGGCGCGCCAGGTCGATCGGTACGTTGTCGGCGATGCCGCCGTCGACGAGCAGGCGGTCGCCAACTTTGACCGGAGCGAACGCCCCCGGTACCGACATGCTCGCACGCACCGCGGTGGCAAGATCGCCGTGGTCGAACACGACCGGCTCGCCGGTGGCGATATCGGCCGCGACGGTGCGGAACGGGATCGGCAGCTGCGCGAAGTCGTCGATGTTCCATGCCGGCAGCAGCAGACGCCGCAACAGCAGGTCGATCTGCTGGCCCTGGATCGCGCCAGCCGGCAGGCGCAGTTTGCCGTCACGGCCAATGCCGAGTTCGACCCCGAGCAGGTAGTTCAGATCCTCGTCCTTGCGCCGCACCGGCAAGCCTGAGCGCTGCGGCTCGTCGTGGAATACCGCCTTCCAGTCGATCGCATGGATCAGTCGCTCGATCTCGTCGGCGGTGTAGCCGGCCGCATACAGCGAACCGACGATCGCCCCCATGCTGGTGCCGGTGATGCAGTCGACCGGAATGCGCTCGCGTTCGAGCACCTGCAGCACGCCGACATGCGCGGCGCCGCGCGCGCCGCCGCCGCCGAGCACGAGACACAGCTTCTCGCGCGCGCTGGCGAGGCCGGGACCGCACAGCAGTGCAATCAGAACGGCAGGCCAGGCGTAACGCCGGACAACGATCATGCATATGCTCCGCGGTCGGATGGAGGCGGAGGCAGGCGAACATGCGACGTCGCGACCGCGCCGCCGCTAAGATATTCGACGCGGGTTGCAGCCTGCCACCCGGCGCCGCTCATTCTGGAGAGTTCCCGATGGAAAACTGGTTGCCGGGTCGCTATCTCACGTTTGCCATCTCGGTGCTGGTGTTCGTGCTGGCGGCCGCCGGCTGGCGCTATGGCACCGGTACCCAGCTGCTGGCGATTCTATTCGGCGTGTTCGTGATCATCGGCATCAGCGATCTGGTGCAGAAGAGATCCACACTGCGACGCAACTACCCGATCCTCTCGCACATCCGCTTCTTCTTCGAAGACGTGCGCCCGATGTTGCGCCAATACGTCGTCGAATCCGACAACGAAGAAGTGCCGTTTTCGCACGTGCAGCGCCAGATCGTGGACCAGCGCGCGCAGAACACATTGGACAAGCGTCCGTTTGGCACCGAACTGGACGTCTATGCGAACAGCTACGAATGGATGAACCATTCGATCGTGCCGAGCCTCATCGACAGCCACGACTTCCGCCTCGTCATCGGCGGCAAGGAGTGCAAGCAGCCGTACTCGGCGAGCGTGTTCAACATTTCTGCGATGAGCTTCGGCGCGCTGTCGCCGAATGCGATCCGCTCGCTCAACGAGGGCGCGCGCCGGGGTCGCTTCTATCACGACACCGGCGAAGGTTCGCTGTCGTCGTATCACCGCGAGAATGGCGGCGACATCTGCTGGGAACTCGGCTCCGGCTATTTCGGCGCCTGCGAGCGCGCCGGCGTGTTCAGCGAGGCGCGCTTCGTCGAGAAGGCGCTGCTGCCACAAGTGAAGATGATCGAAATCAAACTGTCGCAGGGCGCCAAGCCCGGCCATGGCGGCGTGCTGCCGGCGCCGAAGGTCAGTGCCGAGATCGCAGCGACACGTGGCGTGCCGATGGGTGAGGACTGTGTCTCGCCGTCACGGCATTCCGCCTTCGAGACGCCCGAAGGTCTGCTGCGTTTCGTGGCACGCCTGCGCGAGCTTTCCGGCGGCAAGCCGACCGGCTTCAAGCTGGCGATCGGTCATCCGTGGGAATGGTTCGCCATCGCCAAGGCGATTGCGACGACCGGCATCCTGCCGGACTTCATCGTCGTCGACGGCGGTGAAGGCGGCACCGGCGCCGCGCCGCTGGAATTCACCGACCATGTCGGTGCACCGTTGCGCGAGGCGCTGCTGCTGGTCCACAACACCCTGGTGGGCTTGAGTCTGCGCCAGCAGATCCGCATCGGCGCCAGCGGCAAGGTCATCACCGCGATCGACATCGCGCGCACGCTGGCGCTCGGCGCGGACTGGTGCAACGCCGCGCGTGGTTTCATGTTCGCGCTCGGCTGCATCCAGTCGCAGAACTGCCATACCGACCGCTGCCCGACCGGCATCGCGACGCAGGACGCTTCGCGCTGGAAAAAGCTCGACGTGCCGGACAAGTCGACGCGCGTGGCGAGCTTCCACGAGAACACCTTGATCGCGCTGAAGGAACTGGTGCAGGCGACCGGCCTCACGCATCCCGAGCAGATCGGGCCGGAGCACCTGATCCGTCGCGTCTCATCGACCGAAGTGCGCTCGCTCGCCTCGCTGTACAAATTCGTCGAACCCGGCGAGTTGCTCAACGACGTGCCCGATCACGTGGTATTCCAGCGCTTCTGGGCGGCCGCGCGTGCGGATACGTTTGCGCCACCGCCGGAGGTACTGGCGCGGCGGGGAACGAAATTGCGCTGAGAGTGCGCAGCGCCCGCGCCGGCAGCGGCGCAGGGCGAGCGGTGAATCGACCTCATTGGTGAATCGCGCATCGCAGCGCCTTGGCAACACGAGGTCGCTCGAATGCATATCGAGGCCAGAACCTAGGGCTAACCCTAGGTAGCCTTTTCGCGTCGACTTCGTTAGCGTATTCTCAATTACCGCGTATAAACAACCTGTTTAAATGAGGTATTTCGGCTGACGCTTCGCGTCGTGGTGCAGCTGTTTGCACCGACTTCGAAGTGGGCCTGCGGGGAGGACGAGGAACCCGTTGCAGAGCGCGCGCCTAGCGCGCTTTCGCAGCGCGCCGACTCGAAATTCGCAGGCGGAGCTCGGGCAGGACCCGAACGAAAGTCGACGGCTCGCAAATCACGTCATCACACACCGCTGCACAGGCAAAGGAGGCAAGCACAGCCGACGGCTCCGCACTTCGTTTTTCACTATTGGAGGTCAAGCACATGGACTACAGAATCAAGATTGCCGCGTTTCTCTCGCTCGCGTTCGCCTTCGGCGCTCCGGCGCTCGCGATTCCGCCAACCCTGGTGTGGTGCAACAACTGCACCGACCTGCAGAAGAGAGCGATGGCGCTGGAGAGCCCGATCGGCACCACCGTTTACGTCGGCGATCTCGTTCATCGAAACGAAAACGCCTACTACATCGACTCCGCCTACAACGAAGAAAACCCGCCGCGGCTCGTGAAAGTTCCAGAGCGCTTCACGCCAGTCGCGCCGCAGACGGGCATGATCGACGCGCTGATCGACTTCTACTACGTGGGCACGCCCGGATGGCAGAAGGCAGGCAGTTTTCAATACCCGAGCAACAGTATCAACGTCTACGATGTCGTGGATACCGGCCCGGACCAGAACAATCTCACTGACTGGGTCTCGCGCCAGCCTGGAACGGTCCCGGTTGAATTGCTGGATCGCCTCGCGCAATTGGCGACCGTGCTGAAAATTGCAGATCTCAACGCCGTTCCGAAGACGACCTACACGATCACGTTCACGGACGGGAGTTCGATAAAGGTCACGGTGGACTACGGTTCCACCAACCCCGAGTACGTGGTCGTCGCCAATTCCGGGAGAGACTCGCACAACAATACGGTGCTCTCGAACCACAGCAACAACCTCGTGCGATTCGATTTCAGCGGTCCGGGCAACTTCAACGACTTCAACGACTGGCTATCGCGGATGGGATTGCTCGGATACAGCATCCCGGTGACGCCGGGCGCCTACTGGGCGTGCACGAACTCGGCCGCCGGCTACCACTGCGTCCATCCCTATTGATCCATGCCGAAGGTGGCGAAGAGGCAGCCCTGCGCTGCCTCTTCGCCAAAGGCATTGGCGATGCCGTCCAGCCTTTGCGGCTGCCGGAAATCGCCGCGTACGCCTCGTGACAGGTATCGCCTCCTGGTAGGCACGCCGGCCACAGCTGCCGCCGTGCTACAGATAACTCAACCACCACTTTTCCTTGTGCGCCTGCTTGTAAGCGGCGTAGCGCGCGCACAGCGGATACAGCACCACGATGACGGCGGCCCAGATCAGATAGGCGCGCAGCAAGCTCGGCGAGTAGCCGGGCGGAAATTCGTTGTGAAAGAAGTCTCCGAGTGTGTCGACGCCAAACGCGGTCATCGTCCAGATCAGCGCGATCAGGTGAATCAGCGGCAGATGAACCATGTAGTAGAAGAACGGCACGCGGCCAAATACGGCCACGCGGTTCGCCCACGCACCGTGCCAACGCTCGAGCAGCGGCATCAGCAGCAGCGATGGGCCGAGGGTCATCAGCAGATACTGCAACGAAGGCGGGTACTTGGTCGTGTTGAGGATTTGCAGTGCGGAGTAGAGCAGGCCGCGCGGATTTGGCGCCCACTGCCGCATGTCGCCGTAGACGTTGCTCAGCCGCAGCGCGAGGAACACCGCGATCATGCCGAGGCCGATGCGAATCAGCAGGCGATCGCGTCGTTCCTGCTCCAGTTCCAGCAGCACGCCGAAGCCGTAGCCCACCGCCATCACGCCGATCCACGGCACCAGCGGGTAGCCGACCGCGACGAAGAAATGCGGCGAGATCTGGTCGAAATAAAACTCGTGCGTCAACGCCCACAACAGGCCGTAGTCGCCGAAGTCCCGTACATGGATGCCGTCGAGCAGGTTGTGACCGAGAATCATGACCGCGGCGATCGCGAGCATCGCCGACAGCGGCAGATACAACAGCGCGGCGAGCGCCACCATCGCCCAACCGAGCGACCACAGCGTCTGCAGGATCACGCCGTGGTAGCCGAACTGCCAGAAGAAGCTGACGAAGGTGAGTTCGAGAAATACCAGCCACAGTCCGCGCGTCAGTAGAAAACCCTGCAAGTGCGCGATCGAGCATCCGCTGTTGCGGCGGTAGAGATAGGCGCTGGTGCCGGCGAGGAACACGAACACCGGCGCGCAGAAGTGGGTGATCCAGCGTGTCAGGAACAGCGCGGCCGACGCCTGCGAAAGATCGGTCGGATCGTACGGAAACGGCGTGAAGTAGTCGCGCACGTGATCGAGCGCCATCACGATCATGATCAATCCGCGCAGGAGATCGACCGACACGATGCGCGGACGCGATGGGGCTGCGATATTCGTCACGTGGATGGCCGGTGCCTGTCGAATCGCTAGGCTAGCGCAATGCCGCAGCGGACGCGTGGACCGCGCGCGATCCATCGCGTGGAGCCATTGGGTCGTCGGCCGAGCGCGATCAGGCGCTCGACAAAGCCGCGTCGAGATACGCTCTACGGACGCGCAGGGACCGCCGTATCAGACGATCTGCAGACCGTGCTGCGCTGCCACGCAGACGACGGTGATCAAGCGGCTATGATCGCCGTTTCCATCCAGGGAGCGCTGCATGAGCCTGATTGCCCAACTGACGCGGCACAAGTCGGTCGAACAACTGCAGTCGGAGGTTGGTCGGCGTGGCGATTTTCGCCGCGTATTGGGTCTGTGGCAGCTCACCGCGATCGGCATCGGCGGCATCATCGGCGTCGGTGTATTCGTGCTGGCAGGACAGCAGGCGGCCGTGAATGCTGGTCCTGCGGTCGCGCTCGCGTTCCTGATCGCCGGCATCGCGAGTGCCGCGGCCGCGCTCTGCTACGCTGAGTTCGCCGGCATGATCCCGGTCACCGGCAGCGCCTACACCTATGGCTACGCCGTACTCGGCGAACTCGCGGCATGGTTGATCGGCTGGGACCTCTTGCTCGAGTACGCGCTGATCGTCGCCGTCGTCGCGATCGGCTGGTCCGGTTACGTGCAATCGCTGCTCGCCTCCGCCGGCATGCCGCTGCCGGTATGGGCGCAAGGCGCCTACGGCACCGGCGACGGACGCGTGTTCAATGTGATTGCCGCACTGATCACGCTGGCTGTCGCCACCTTGCTGGTGATGCGCACCGAATGGGGCGCGCGCTTCAACACGTTGGTCGTCGCGATCAAGGTGCTCGCGGTACTGCTGGTCATCGGTGTCGGCGTGTTCTACATCGATCCGGCGAACTGGCATCCGTTCATTCCCGAGCGCATCGTCGGACCTGACGGTGTCGGGCATTTCGGATTCCAGGGCGTCGCCACCGCCGCTGCGGTCGTGTTCTTCGCCGTGTTCGGCTACGACACCTTGACCACGGCCGCCGAGGAATCGAAGAATCCGCAACGCGATCTGCCGCGTGCGGTGCTGCTTTCGCTCGGCGTATCGATGACGTTGTATCTGGCGGTGTCGATGGTGCTGACCGGCATCGCCCACTATCCGACCTTGAATACCGACGCGCCCGTCGCCGATGCGTTCAAAGCGCTCGGCCTGCACTGGATCTCGATTGCCATCTCGGTGTCGGCGGTGATCGGTATCGCCAGCGTGCTGTTCGCCTTCATGCTCGGCGCCGCGCGCATCTGGTTTGCGCTGTCGCGTGACGGCCTGCTGCCGGGATGGTTCGCCAAGGTGCATCCGACCTACGGCACGCCGCATCGGCCGACGATCCTGCTCGGCGTATTCACCGCCTTCGTCGCCGGATTCTTCCCGCTCGGCGAGGTCGCCAAGCTGGTCAACATCGGCGTGCTCTCGGCGTTCATCGTGATCTGTGCCTCGGTGATCCTGCTGCGCATCCGCAGACCGAACCTGCCGCGCGCATTCCGCACGCCCTGGGTGCCGCTGATTCCGATCGTCGGCATCGGCTTTTCGATCTGGCTGCTGTCCGAACTTGCGGCGGTGACCTGGCTGGTATTTCTGGTGTGGGTAAGTATTGGATTGCTGGTCTATTTCGGCTATGGCATTCGCCATAGCAAGCTGGCGGGATCGACCTGAGCGACGGCGCGCGCGCTTCCATCAAAGCCCGATCGGGCGCGGGCGCGGATTGCGATATGTGCGGGAGAAGGAGGGACCGATGTGGAAGCGGGCCGCGTTTTACGGGACGCTCCTGACGCTGGGAACGCTCGCCCTGCAATGGCTCGACTACCAGCGCCTTGCGCGCGTCCACTCGGGCGACATCTACACCTTCCTGATCGCACTCGCCTTTCTCGGCCTCGGCCTGTTCATCGGCGCTCGCGTGATCGGCGCCGCCAAGCCTGCCGCGTTCGACGGCAATCCGAAGGCACAGGCTGCGCTCGGCATCAGCCCGCGCGAGTTCACGGTGCTGCAGGAGATCGCCGCCGGCCGCTCCAACAAGGAGATCGCGGCACATTTGAACGTCTCGCCCAACACCGTCAAAACCCATGTGGCGCGATTGCTCGAAAAGCTGGGCGCCAAACGTCGCACCGAAGCCATCAAGCGGGCGCGTGAACTCGGCATCGTGCCCTGATCGACGGCGATTACGGGTGATTTCGCACGAATCACCTTTTCGGGCGATTGTCTCGCGTGGTGCCAGTCCGGTTAATGACGGCCCAACCAGTTGCAAGGAGATGCTGCAATGCTGCGCAAGATCCTGTCGTACGGTGTGGTCGCGGGCCTGATTGTCGGCGTGCCGATGTTTTGCCTGACCGTCTGGATGAAGGACCATCCGCCAGCGGCTTACGGCATGGTCATCGGCTATCTGACCATGTTGATCGCACTCAGCACGGTGTTTGTGGCGATCAAGCGGCATCGAGACACCGACCTGGGCGGCGTCATCAAGTTCTGGCCGGCCTTTGGCCTGGGCCTCGGCATCAGCGTCGTTGCCAGCGTCTTGTATGTGCTGGCCTGGGAGGCGGCGCTCGCATTCACGCAGATGGATTTCGGCAGCGCCTACGCCAACATGCTGATCGAACAGAAAAAGGCCAGTGGCGTCAGCGGGGAAGCCTTGGCGAAATTCAGTGCCGAAATGGAGCGCTTCAAGGTCGAGTACGCCAACCCGCTCTACCGATTGCCGATGACGTTCACCGAAATCTTCCCGGTCGGGCTGCTGGTGTCGCTGGCAGCAGCCGGCCTGTTGCGCAACAGCCGTTTTCTACCCGTTCGCCGCAATTGACTGTCGAGGCCACGGCCTGGAATGCAGAGCAGCAGCGTGCCGCGTCCGCGGCCGCTGCTCTCTCTCACGAAGAGTGGGCGCCCTCCAGCGGATAGCAGCTGAGGTCGTTCGCCACGTCGATCCTTCCCTTGAACGTCCTGCGGATCACGGCAAGGTTCTCGTCCAATGTATGCAGGCTGCGCGCCATCAGATGCGAGAGCACCAGGCGCCGAATGGCCGCGTTCGCGGCATGGGTGCCGATGACACTGGGCACGGCATGCAGCCGACCTGCGACGGCGTCCGTTTTCTCCGGGATGGCGCTGTCCATGATCAGCAGGTCGGCGCCTCGGGCCAGTGTCCAGAAGGCTTGGTCGGAACCGTTCTGGTCGCCGCTGAACGCAACAGTTCGGCCACGCACGTGAATGACGTAGGCGAGGGCCGGCACCGGCCCGTGCGGTACGCCCACCGCTTCGACCGCGAGTTCGGCCGACTTGAATACGACGACGGGCGTGCGCCCGGCCGCAGGAACCTGTTGCGGGATCAGCTTGAACAATCCGCCTGTCCCGTCGAGCGCACCGGACAGGTAACGGAACGCTCCGCGCTTGGCGTCGAATTCATCGGCAAGGAATTCTTCGAGCGAGGGAAATTCGTCGCCGCCGTCCGGACCGCTGATAGCCAAGGCATTGCTGCGATCGGAGAAAAAGCCACTCTTGATCAACGCGGGGAGATCGGCGACGTGGTCGGCGTGAAAGTGCGTGATCGCGATCAGTGCAAGGTCGGCGATGTCCGCTTTCGACTCGCCAAAGCGGACGAATGTGCCGCCACCTGCATCGACCAGCACGCGCGCGTGCCCGTCAACCCAGAGTACGTAACCCGAACTTGCGCGCGCATCGTCCGCCACCGGGCCGCCGGAGCCGAGCACTTGCACGGATACGCCCTTGCCTGCGCAGGAGGCGTCAGCCGTCGAGGAGACCAGACCGACGACGATCGCGAGCGCCGCCGAGAGAATACGCACGTAATCTTCTCCAGGGAGCGCGACAGGTCACCCGCTTCAGAGATCTTACATCCGTATGGCGACGCGGCGACCGGCGGGCAACGCGGGGCGCGGGATGTTCGTGAATAAATGCACAATTTACAGCTGCAGCTGCCGACAAAAGCTGGCACCCCTGCCTTCGCCTTCGAATGGCGAGCGGATGGCACGCATGACCGCGGCTGTCGCCGCGGCGCCCCGCGAACTTCCGGCCAGCGAATGTCGATCCTCAATCGAATCCGCTCCCAAACACTGGGTCGCTGTGGTCGCGATACCACAGCAGCAACTCGCGCAACGCCAGCGGCGGATTCTGCGCCGGCGGCTGACCGGCCTGGTTGTCTTCGTTGACGCCATGACACCCGTCGCAGGCGCGCACTTCGCCGGGTTGCACGGTGATCCAATAACGCTCGCGCACGACCGGCGTGCCGGCGGCGTCGGTGGTCTGCCAGCTCATCGCGCGCTGTGCCGGCACGATCGCGGCGATCGAACCGTCGGCAGCAATGGCGACACTGCCCGCAGGGCCGCCCGAGGTCGGCGGCATGAAGGTGAACGCGGACTCGTCGTGCATCGGCTTGGCCAGTACGCGGCGTCCGTCACGCGGATTGCTGGTGCCGCCCATGCCGCGCAGCTGATCGCCCTGGAACATCTGCATCCAGGCGATGTCGTACAGCTCGCCATTGTTGCCGACGGTGGTGATGCCGCCCGGCACGCGCAGGTTGTATGGCTGCTGGTGGTCGGCGGAATCGCGCGCGGTGACGTCGCGGCTGACCAGCACGCCGAGGCCACGTGCGCGCAGGAACGCACTGAACTCGGCGGGATCGACGCCGGTATCGGTGAACACGCTCGCTTCCGGCGTGGCCATGGCGGCGATCGTGGTCTGCGGCGGCGCGCTGCGCGCGTGCACCTCGACCGGCGAGAATTCCCACAGAGGGCCCGAGTACGTGACCAGCACATCGGGATCCCAGTACGAAATGCTCTTGCTGATGCCCGCGGTCAGCGGCGCACCCGGCGACACGGTGATCTGGTCGGCGGCGAGATTCAGCTGGTAGAGCCGGAACGCATAGTTGGACTGCGGATTGGCGCGCGAGCCGGTATTGCGGGCGGTGTCCCATTGGTCGGTGTACGCGGCGACGAGTTGTCCATTGGACAGCGGCAGCGGGTTGCGGTAGCGGCCAGCAAACGCGGTCGGCGGGCTGTCGAAGGTACTGCTACCGTTGCGCGCTGAGTGATAGGTGATGGCCATGCTGGCCGCATTCGTGCCCGGCGCGCCGTCGATCGAGATCAGCTGACCGGCCGCATGCGTGTAGAACTCGGGCGCATCGATCGCGAAGTAGCGGCCGGGGTGCGTCGGATCCTCGGCAAGTTGCAGCATGTTCTCGATCGCGTTCTGGTTCACGCGATCGGAATCGGCATCGATGAAGTCGTACAGCGACGGATCGTTGGTGAAGCTGCGCTCGAAATAGTTCTGCAGCTCGTGACGGCCGACATGGTTGAGCGTCTCTTCGCCACTGCCGTCCTGGTTCACCATCCACGGAAAGAAGAAGTTGAAGCGGTGACCGTTGACGTTGGACCCGGGTACCGCATACAGCGGATCCGGGAACATCTCGATTGCGCGGGGCAGGCGTGCGGCGTTCTCGGCCTCGCTGGCGTAGTCGAACGTGCCGTAGGTCGATGGATTGCCGGCGGCTTCGGCAGCGGCGTCGGTGGACGCCTGCTGATCGGTCTGCAGGTGATCCCAGCGCGTGAAGATCACGCGGCCGAAACTGTCGACGAACGGACCGGACGAGCCCGAAGGCGAATGCTGCAACAGGCTCAGCGCGCCGGTGACTGCGTCGATTTTCCAGACGCCGGTGGTGGTCGCCTGCGATTCGTATTCGTCGAATTGCGGATACAGGTAACGTTGGCCATTGCGTGGGCGATCACTGGTGAAAATCAGACTGCCGTCGGACCCATAGGTCGGCTCGATATTGTTGTAGTCGGTCGGTTGATTGGCGACGCGCGTTATCGATACCGTCTGCCCGGCACCGAGTCCGCTGATTTCGTAGAGCTGCCAGAACCATTCACCGACCTGATACTGCTCGGTCGGTGCGCCGACAATCATGCTGAAAACCCCCTTGTCGCCGGCGAAATTGACTGCCGGGTCGCGCACGGCGATCGAATTGGCGCCCTGCCGCCCGTCGCTGCCATAGCCCGCTTCCTGCGTCAGGTTGCGCAAGCTGCCATCGGCATAACGGATCCACAGGTCGCCGCCACGCGCGACGGCCTGCATGCCGCCGCCCTGATTGGCGAATACCGAGCCAATCGTGGCGAAGTCAGCCGGCACCGGCACCTGGGTCACGAACAGGATCGGATTGGGCGTCGAGGCCACCACGTCGGTGGCGGCCTGAATCGGTTCCGGTGACAGGGAACCGACGAGAAGGGAGAGGCCGAATAATGAAGCGCACAAGCGCGCCGACCCGAAAGGCGTCTTTTGAAACTGCAAAAACATGATTCTTCAACCCCAGTTATTGCGTCGCGTGCGGAAACCTGTCCGGCACGCGCGGCGGTCATGCATCCTTCTACAATGCGAAGACGCGAAAAGCGGCGTGGTTCGCGCTACCGCAATAGAAATGTTGTTTTTAGACGAAAGTTGCCGATCTGTCGTAAAAGATTCGTCAAGAGGTAAACTGCGCGGCTCGCGACAGCCCCGGAATCGACCGATGAAGAATGCCAAGCAAGTTCCCAGCGCGGCCGAGGCCGAGGCTGCGGTTCGCACCCTGTTGCGCTGGGCCGGCGAAGATCCCGAGCGCGAGGGTCTGCTGGATACGCCCAAGCGCGTTGTCGAAGCCTACGGTGACTGGTTCTCCGGCTATGCGAGCGATCCAGCCGACTATTTGCGCCGCACATTCGAGGAGGTCGCCGGCTACGATGAAATGATCGTGCTGCGCGATATCGAGTTCGAATCGTTTTGCGAGCATCACATGGCACCGATCATCGGCCGCGCGCACGTCGGCTACCTGCCGACCGACAAGGTGGTCGGCATTTCCAAACTCGCGCGTGTCGTCGACGGCTTCGCGCGGCGCTTCCAGGTGCAGGAAAAGCTGACTGCGCAGATTGCCCAATGTGTCGAAGACGTGCTGAAGCCGCGCGGCGTCGGCGTCGTGATCGACGCCGTGCACCAATGCATGACCACGCGCGGCGTGCACAAGCGCGGCGTATCGATGATCACCAGCCAGATGCGTGGCAGCTTCCGCGAGGACGCGCGCACGCGCGCGGAGTTCCTGCGTTTCATCGACATCGACTCGCACCGTCGTTGAGCTACGGCGGCGGCGGGTTCGCCCGCATCACCGCCTTCTCGACGATTGCCGTTTTTGACAATCGGCGTTCCCTACAATCGGATACGCTGCGCGTCGATCGAACCCGCCCATGAGATCACTGCGTGAATCTGCCCTCGACTGAAGCCACGCCCCGTCGCGCGGCCCTGATCTTCATCTTCGTCACCGTGCTGATCGACATCCTATCGTTCGGCATCATCATTCCGGTGCTGCCGCACCTGGTCGAGCAGCTCGCCGGCGGCGGCGTGGCGAAAGCAGCGATGTGGGTCGGCGTATTCGGCACCTTGTTCGCGCTGATCCAGTTCGTCTGTTCGCCGATCCAGGGCGCGCTGTCGGATCGCTTCGGACGCCGGCCCGTCGTGCTGCTGTCGAACCTCGGTATCGGCATCGACTTCCTGTTCATGGCGCTGGTGAACACGATTCCGCTGCTGCTGATCGGCCGCTGCATTTCCGGCGCGACCGCGGCGAGCTTCACCACCGCGAACGCCTACATCGCCGACGTGACGCCGGCAGAAAAGCGCGCGGCCGCCTTCGGCATGCTCGGCGCCGCGTTCGGCATCGGTTTCATCATCGGTCCGGCGCTAGGCGGTCTGCTCGGCGGTTTCAACGTACGCCTGCCGTTTTATGCGGCCGCGCTGCTCGCGCTGACCAACTTCTGCTACGGCTATTTCATCCTGCCCGAGTCGCTGCCGCCGGAAAAACGCAGCGCACGCTTCGATTGGAGCCATGCCAATCCACTCGGCTCGCTGGTGCTGCTGCGTCGCTATCGCTCGGTGTTCGGCCTTGCCGCCGTCGTATTCCTGACCAATCTGGCGCACTACGTGCTGCAGAGCGTGTTCGTGCTGTATGCCGACTATCGTTATGACTGGGGGCCTCAGAAGGTCGGTTATACGCTGGCCCTGGTCGGCGTCTGCAATGCCTTCACGCAAGCCTGGCTGGTGCGCAAGCTGGTGCCGAAGATCGGCGAACGACGCACCCTGCTGCTCGGGCTCGTGTTCGGTTTCGCCGGTTTCGCGGTAATGGGCCTGGCCGGCAGCGGCACGGTGTTCCTGCTCGGCATTCCGCTGCTCGCGCTGTGGGGACTTGCAGGGCCGGCGACGCAGGCCTTGATCACGCATCAGGTCGATGCGCGCGAGCAAGGTCGCCTGCAGGGTGCCGTGACGAGCCTGGCCAGTCTCGCCGGCATTTTCGGGCCGGCCTTGTTCACCCAGGTCTTCGCGCTGTTCATCAGCGACCACGCACCCCTGCATGCGCCCGGCGCGCCGTTCCTGTTGTCCACCGCGTTGCTGGTGCTCGGCTGGGTCGTCGCCTGGCGCGTCACCATCGGCACGCCGGCGCATATCAACGCGGCGCTGCCGGAACCCGGCATCGTGCCGGAAGCACTACCGGTCGGCGAAATGCAACCGCCGGTGAAAACGTCTTGAAATCCGCGCCGATCGGTTGCGCGTGACCAATCTGCTGGTGCCGATCGGCCAGGAGTCGTTCTTTCGGAACGTCCCGCGTTGAACTCCGAAAAGTCACACTGGATGGCGCTGCGGCGTTGTCATGAGCCGTATTTCACCGAGCAGCCATACGGTTCCGAGGTCGACACGCTGACCGGTTTGCCGGCAGCAAGCTCGGCCAGGGCCTGCGTCACATACGGTGTCGCCTTGGCGATATCGGAGGCATCGGTGCTGGCGATCGAATCGATGCCACCGAGGTAACGCAACACGCCCTTCGCATCGATCACCGCGATCTGCGGCGTCGTCTTCGCATCGTACAGATGGCCGACCTTGCCATCGGCATCGAGCAGGTACGCGCTCTGCTTGCCGCCGACCTTGGCGACGTACGCGGTGGCGGCATTCGCATCGAGATGCCCCTGCTTGCCGGCCGCGCCCGAGTTGACCGTCAGCCAGACCACGCCTTGCGCGGCCGCGGCGGCCTGCAACGTCTGCATGTTGCCGCTGCCATAGTGCTTGCGCACGAACGGACATTCCGGATTGTTCCATTCGAGCACGACGGTCTTGCCCTGGTAGGCCGACAACGTCTGCGTGTTGCCGCGGCTGTCGCTCACACTGAAATCCGGCGCGGACTGGCCAATGACCGGCTTGGCGAACGCGGGCAGCGTCGCCAGGCACAGCGCGGTGGCAACGAACAATGAGATGACTTTCATGATGGGGCTCCTGCGGCGTGGGTGGAATCGTTTATGACCTCACTTGTCCGCGGCAGTTGCATCGGCCGCGAACGGAATGCGCGCGTGCCAGCCGCGCGCGCCATTTGCGCTTGCGGTCGTCACCAGTAAATCGAGTTCGGAGGGTGCGCTCGTGAAGTATTCGCTCTTGCCGGCCTCGATGATGAGTGCGCCCGCGTCGCGGCGGATCGTGGTCGGCTTGTTGTCGAACAGTTTGCGCTGCACGGCCAGCGCATCGAGTGGCGCAGAGACTGGCGGCAGTCCGGGACCGGTCAGCGTGACCACGAGATGATTGCCGGCGTCGCGCACCGTGCCCTTCCACGCGGTCGCCTGCGGTTGCGCCAGGCGCGCCTCGGAGAACTGCGCGGTCCAGCGCGGGTCCGGTTTGGCCGCCACGCGCACGACCGGCAGATCGATCGCCAGCGACGCCTTGCCCGGAATGCATTCCTCACGGCAGACCAGCCATTTCGTGACCAGTGCGATATGCGCCGTCGAACCGACCGCGGCATCGGCCGGCAGCGTGATCGCGACCGGCAACAAGGTCTCACCGTCGTAGCCGAAGTTGTACAGGCCGCCAACCTCGAAGCGTCGCGGCGTCGGCCAGTCGACCTCGTCAGCCTTGTAGCCGGGCGGCAGGATCCACTCGAGTGTGGTCGGCAGACCGGAGTCGCCGGGATTGATCCAGTAGGTATGCCAGTGTGGCTGGTGCCGCAGCAACAGGCCGAACTGCTGCGACTGGCCGGGCACGAGTTCGGTGTGTTCGGCGATCAACTGCACATCGATCGGATCGCCCGGCGCCGACTTGGCCGCAAGCACGGGTGCCGAGGCGACCACGACAGCACTGGCCGACAGGCGGAAAAATAGAGAAAGGTACGTTTGGACTCGCATCGCACGGACTCCTTCGTTTTGCACACACCTTGGACGATGCGAAGTTGGCAATCCGTAGCGACGCACCGTGCGGTTCAATCGAACTTCGGCAACACCTGTTCGAGTTCGGCGAAGCCTTCCCACGGATCCTTGCGCAGGCTCTTGGCGCGACGCAGCGCCGCCGCCAGGTCGAACTCGGCCGCGCCCTTGGTGCGACCCAGTTCATCCCAGCGCAACGGCATCGCGACCGGCGCGCCTGCACGTGCGCGCAGCGACCAGCTGGCAACGCTGGTCGCGCCGCGCGCATTGCGCAGCCAGTCGATGAAGATGCGGCCGTCGCGTTTTGCCTTGCTCGCGGTAGCGAGATAATGCAGCGGCTGCTGCGTCGCCATCGCGTGTGCGAAGGCCTCGCAGAATGCCTTCACCTCGGCCCAATCCACACCGCGCCGGAGCGGCACGACGACGTGCACGCCCTTGCCGCCCGAGAGGCGCACGAAGCTTTGCAAGCCCGTATCGGTGAGCCGCGCGCGGACGTCGCGCGCACCGGCGACGAGCGCTTTCCAGTCGACGCCAGGAGCGGGATCGAGATCGAACACCAGGCGGTCCGGCTGGTCCGGCGCGTCGATGCGCGCGCCCCAGGGATGGAACTCGAGCACGTTCATCTGCACGAGTTCGAGCACGCCACGCAGGTCCTTCACGTACAGGTATTCGTCGCTGCCCCCACCCTTCTCCTTCAACGTGATCGAGGCGACATTTTTGCCGAGAGCCGCCGCGTGGTGCTTCTGAAAGAAACAGGTGCCGCCGGCGCCATCGGGACAGCGCACGACCGACAACGGTCGGTCGATCAGTTCCGGCAGCAGGTGGTCGGCTACCGCACGGTAGTAGTCGGCGACATCCTGCTTGGTGATCGAGGTATCCGGAAACACGATGCGCTCCGGATGTGTGATCGTGACCTCGCCGCTCGCCATCTTCTTCCCGACGGGCGTCTTCTTCGTCGCGGTGCGTGCAGGCTGCAGCGTCGCCGTCTTGTGTTCGGACATGCCGAGATCCTCCGTCGTCTTGTCGTCGCGCAGGCGCAGGAAACTCGCCTGGCGCAGCAGTCCTTCCTTCGCCCAGCCGCGGAATTCCACTTCCGCGATCAAGCGCGGCTTCACCCAGCGCACTGCGCCCGCGCGGAACGGGACGTGCGCGGGCAGGCTCAGCACCGCGTCCGCCTGCGCCAGGCTTGCGAGCTGACGCGTGAGTTTGCGCAGCAGCGCATCATCGAAACCACTGCCGACACGACCGACATAGCGAAGTGCGCCGCGTTCGACGCCTGCCAGCAGCAGCGAACCAAACCCTTCGCGCGATCCTTTCGGCGCGGTATGGCCGACGATGACGAACTCGTCGGTATTGGCTTGCTTGGTCTTTACCCAACTGCGCGCGCGACCTTCGACATAGCGGGCATCGACACGTTTGCTGACGATACCTTCCAGCCCCTGGCGGCTCGCCGCCTCGAACACACGCTCGCCGTTGCCGATGATATGCGTGCTGAAACTCAGCACTTTCTGCTTCGCCGCCTGCAGCAAGAACTGCAGCAAGGCCTTGCGCTCGACCAGCGCGACCTGCGTGAGGTCGATGCCTTCCAGCGCCGGCAGATCGAACAGCACATAGCGCAGCGATGCGTGCGCGCCGGCTTCGAGTGCGCGCTGCAGCGCAGAGAAGTCGCTCTGCCCGCGCGCGTCGACCGCGATCAGTTCGCCATCGAGGCGCGCGCTGGCGACCGGCAACGCCTCGATCGCCGCGGCGATCTCGACGAATTTCGCGCTCCAGTCGAGATCGTTGCGCGAGCGCAGGACGACGCGGCCCGCGTCGAGATCGGCGAGCAAGCGATAGCCGTCCCATTTCGTTTCGTGCAGCCACTCGTCGCCACGCGGTGGCGTCGCTTCGAGTGTGCACAGTTGCGGCTTGAAGCCGGCAGGCAACGGGCGAGCGCGAGCGCCGGCAAGTGCAAGTGCACGTCTGCGCCAGACTGCCGAAGCCTTGCGCGGCGCGGCGACTTTCCTGCCGCCGGCCTTCTCCGCGGCTGCCTTCGCCGCACGCGCAGACGCCAGCTTGCGCGGTGCCGGCTGCGACCGCGGGGCGGCGTCGATCAGGTCATCCGCTTCGGCGTCGCGCGCTTCGGCATCGCTGCGCTTGATCAGCAGCCACTGCTGCTTGGCTCCCTGTAGGCGCGTACGCACCAAGGTCCAGCGTCCGCGCAGCTTGTCACCATGCAGCTCGAATTCGAGATGCCCCTTGGCGAGCGCGCGCAGCGGCTCGCCCTCCGGCGTCCACCAGCCGTGATCGAAGATATCGACGTGGCCGGCGCCATAGTGGCCTTGCGGAATATCGCCGGCGAACGATGCGTACGCCAGCGGGTGATCCTCGACTTCGACTGCGAGACGCTTGTCGCCTGCTCGCAGCGATGGACCTTTCGGCACAGCCCAGCTCTTCAGGGCGCCGTCGACTTCGAGGCGGAAATCGTAATGGCGCGCTCGCGCGTGATGCAACTGCACGACGAAGATCGGTCCCTTGGTGCGCGCCGATTTCCTGCTGCGCGTGTCGCTCGCCGGCTCCGGCGTCTGGTCGAAGCGGCGCTTGCTGCTGTACTCGCGCAGGCTCATCGGCGTGGGTTAGGCGGACTTGCGCCGCTTCGGCGACGCGGCTTTTTTCACTGCCGCCTTCTTCGCTGCGGGCTTGGCCGTCAACTTCTTCACGGCCTTCTTCGCCGGCGCCGCACGTCTGGCGGGCGTACGCCGTTTGCTGTCGATGCTCTGCTTCAGCAGCGCCATGAAGTCGACGACATTCGTCGCGGCATCCTCGCGCGTCTTCGCATCGTCTTCGTCCGGCGCGGCGACGACACCTTTTTGCTTCAGGCGTTTCTCGATCACCTTGTGCAGGCGCGCACGAAACTCGTCGCGGTAGTCGCCCGGCGTCCACTCGCCGGCCATCGACTCGATCAGTGCGCGCGCCATCTCCAGCTCCTTGCGCGTGACGCGATAGTCGGCGGCACTCTTGCTCGGGATGTTGTAGTCGTCGGCGTCGACCAGCTCCTGCGGATAGCGCAGCAGCATCAGCACGAGCGCGTGCTTTTGCGGAATCACCGCGGCCAGATATTCGCGCGTGCGGATGACCACGCGCGCGATACCGATCTTGCCCGTTTCAACCAGGGTCTCGCGCAGCAACACATAGCCTTTTTCGGCCTTCTTGCCGGGCACCAGGATGTAGGGCTTCTCGTAATAGACCGGGCTGATTGCGTCGGCATCGACGAACGCCTCGATCTCGACGGCCTCGTGGCTTTCCGGTGCGGCGGCGCGGATGTCTTCCTCGTCGAGCACGACATAGCTGCCCTTGTCGTACTCGAACGCCTTGACGATGTCCTTCCACGGCACTTCTGCACCGGTATCGCTGTTGACGCGCTCGTAGCGGACCGGCTTGTTGTTGCGGCTGTCGAGCATACGGAAGCTGAGGTCGGTGCGCCGCTCGCCGGACATCAGCTGGATCGGCACGTGCAGCAGGCCGAATGACAAGGTTCCGGTCCATATCGGTCGTGCCATCGGCGTCGCTCCACGGGTGGGTTTCGGATGCTAGGCAGCGTTGGCTTAACGCGCGCTGTGGCGTTTCCGCACCCGGGCTGACGCCCGCTGCTGGCTCGGGCCGCGGCCTCGTCTAGACTGGACGCCTCGTAACTTCAGGAGCCAGCGATGCCGACCCGCCGCCGCGATCTGCTGCGCCTCGCGCTGATGTCCGTCGCCGGCGTCGTGCTGCCGGTCTCGCGCGCCCTTGCCGAACAGCCGATCCGTACAAAACCGCTACGCATCCTGATTCTCGGCGGCACCGGCTTCATCGGTCCGCACCAGGTGCGCTACGCGCTGCAGCGCGGCCACAAAGTCACTTTATTTAATCGCGGAAAAAGCCCGCAGGCATGGCCGGGTGCAGTCGAGGAGCTGATTGGCGACCGCAACACGGGTGACCTCGACGCGTTGGCGGGGCGCGAATGGGATGTCTGCATCGACAATCCGACCACCTTGCCGTTCTGGGTGCGCGAGGCCGGCAGGGCACTGCACGGCAAGGTGAAGCAGTACATCTTCATCTCGACCATATCGGTCTACGCAGACACCAGCAAACCCGGCGCCGACGAATCCGCGGCGTTGGCGCGTTACACCGGCAAGGACGCGATGCGGGAAACGCAGGGGACGCTGAACGCGGATAGGGGGCTGTATGGTCCCTTGAAGGCGTTGTCCGAAAAGGAAGCGCAGGCACAGTTCCCAGGCGTCGCGACCATCATCCGGCCCGGCCTGATCGTCGGACCCGGCGACGAGACCGATCGCTTCACCTACTGGCCGGTACGCCTCGCCCGCGGCGGCGACATGCTGGCGCCCGGCGATGGCACGGACCCGGTGCAGTTCATCGATGCGCGCGACCTCGCCGAATGGACGATCCGCGTGGCCGAGCAACGCAGCGTGGGCGTCTTCCATGCGACCGGCCCCGCGCAGGAACTGACGATGGCCGGGATGCTGAGCGCCATCGGCACGGCCATCCATGTCAATGCAAAACCTGTCTGGGTGCCGACCGATTTCCTCGAAGCGCAGAAGATTTCGCCATGGAGCGACATGCCGGTATGGGTGCCGGGCCAGGGCGACAGCGCCGGCTTCACGCGATTGAATCTGCGCAAGGCGATCAGCGCGGGCCTGACCTATCGTCCGCTGGCAATGACCGCGGTCGACACTCTCGCCTGGTTTCGACAACAACCAGCCGAACGCCAGGCAACATTGCACGCCGGCCTCAGCGCGGAGCGCGAGAACGCCGTGCTGGCGGCGTGGAATGCAACGCGCGCGCAGAGCTAGCTTGCGAGTTCGCGTGTCGAGTCCAAGCTCGAACGCACACGACGTGGCGCGCATCCATGAAAAGCAGCGCCAACGTCCGCGCGAGGTTGAACGAATCGTTGCGCAACCGGTCCAATCGGCGCAGGCGTGATTCGAGGAGGCCGCAGTGAAACAGAAGCAAACATCGGCGGGAGCCTGGATCGCCGGCGGCATCGCGATCACTGTCGCCGTCGCTGCCGGCATCTATTTGGCGCGCAGTGGCAGACAGGCGACGAGCGAACTGCCGGGCGCCGGTGCAAGCGCATCGAACACCATGGCGGCTTCCTCCGCGGATGCTTCGCAGGCATCGCCGAAGCAGTATCCGATCGAGCAGGCCGAAGTGGACGCTGGCGCCGAGCCATCGGTGCCATTGCCCGCGATGGAAGACAGCGACCGACCGGTGTTCGATGCGATCGCGACATTGGCAGGCGGTGATGAGGTACTCGGCGTGCTGCTCGATCCGCAACACCTGGTGCAGCGCATCGTTGCCAGCATCGATGGCCTGACACGGCCGAAACTCGGCGAGAACGTGTCGCCGCTGCGCTCGGCGCAGGGGCTGTTCGCGACGCGCGCAGACGGGGCGCAGCGCGTGATCGCCGGCGACAACGCCGCGCGCTATGCGGCCTATGCGGACATAGCGCGCGCAATCGACTCGAAGAAGCTGGTGGCGTGGTATGTCGGCTCGTATCCGCTGTTCCAGCGGGCCTACCGCGAGCTCGGCTATCCGGACGGCTATTTCAACGACCGCCTGATTGCCGTCATCGACCATCTGCTGGCCACGCCCGATGCCGCGCAACCCCTCGCGGTCGTGCAACCGAATGTGCTGTATGAATTCGCCGATCCCGCGCTCGAAGCGCGCTCCTCCGGCCAGAAGCTGCTGCTGCGCGTCGGACCGCAGAACGAGGCGGCAATCAAGGCAAAGCTGCGCGAGATCCGACGCCTGCTGGTTGGGCAGAGCCTGCCGAAATCCTGAACGAGCAGCCGCAGCCGCCGCGCCACCCCTTTCGGCACTCCCGTGCCGGCCCCATTTGCCGCATCGTGAATCCGCGCCGCGCATGGCGCACGAACGAGAACCTCGATGCTGACCTTCGTCCTCTGGTTGCTGTTGCTGGTGTTCTGCTGGCCGCTCGCCCTTCTGGCGCTGCTGCTGTATCCCATCGCCTGGTTGATCCTGCTGCCTTTCCGCCTGGTCGGCGTTGCCGTCGAAGGTGTGTTCGGGTTGCTGCGCGCACTGATCCTGCTGCCGGCACGCATCCTCGGTGGGCGCCCGACGACGCGATGACGGCGGCACCCGTCGGCACACTCGATGCGCGCGCGAACTGCGTGCTCGATTACTGGTTCGGCAGGATGGGCGACGACGCTGCCGTCATCGCCGAGAAAGGTGCGCTCTGGTTCGGCGCGAGCGACGCGGTCGACGCGGAGATCCGCGAGCGCTTCGCGACACTGCGCGAAGAGGCCATCGACGGCCGTCTGGATGGCTGGCTCGCAACGTCGCGCGGTCGGCTTGCGTTGGTGATCCTGCTCGACCAGTTTTCGCGCAACCTGTTTCGAGGCGACGCACGCGCGTTTGCCCACGATGATCTGGCGCGAAGCTGGGTCGATCGGGGCTTGTGCGCAGGCATCGACGGCGAGCTGCGTGCGATCGAACGCATGTTCTTCTATCTGCCGCTGGAGCATTCCGAATCGATCGCGGATCAGCAGCATTCGGTGGCCCTGTTGCAACGGTTGCTGGACGCGGCGCCGGCGCTGCTGCGCGGCGCTTTCGCCAACTATCACGACTATGCCGTGCGCCATCGCGACATCGTCGCGCGCTTCGGCCGCTTTCCACACCGCAACGCGGTGCTGGGTCGACCATCGACGGCCGAGGAAATCGAGTTCCTCGATCAAGCGGGTTCATCGTTCTAGCCGACCGGGTTGCGATCGAACCGGAGCGCGATCAGAAACCGGCAATCTGCGCCGCGTGCAGGCGCGCGATCAGCGCCGCTACTTCGGCATGTTGCAGGAATGCCGTCGCGGCGCGTGCCGAGGTTGGCGAGCCGATCGCGCGCAGCCAATCCGTATGCGATCGATGGCGCGCCTGCGCGAAAGTCAGCCGCAGCGCGGCGGCTCGCGTGGCATTCATGCCGTCAGCACGGACGAGTTCGTCGGCGTCCAGTTCGAGCCAGTCGAGCACATCATCGAGCAGTCCGGCGTTGATCAAGCGCTGCCAGGTGGCCGCGCCGACACCCGCGAAATCGAAGCCCTGCTTGCCGCCGAGCCATTGCAGACGCGCGAGAAACTGCTGCTCGCAGCCTGGTGTTGGATGCCAGCAACTCAGCGCATCGTAGGTTTGAGTCGGCCGCGCGACGTCGACGCGCTGTTGTGCGCGCCACACCACGCTGTCGAAGCGTGGAATCGTCAGGCCTGCCAGGGTGATCGCGATCTGATCGCCGGGCCGCACGTCGAGCGCCTGCCAGCGCGCGAGCGAACCCAGGCTGACGCGCTGGATCTGCCGATCATCCAGCTGCACCGGCTTGAGCTGCAGGACCGGCGTGACGCGCCCGCTGCGGCCGACCGTGAACTCGACCGCCCTGACCTCGGCCAGCGTTTGCGCCGGTGGATATTTCCAGGCGATTGCCCAGTCCTGCGGTTTCGCCTGCCACCGCCTGCCATCAGGCCGCGTTCCCTGTCGCACGACGATGCCATCGGCCGCGAACGCCGCCGGCGTGTGCAGCCACGTCTCGCGCCAGGTGCGCACGTCTTCGATGTCGTCGACGGGAACCGAGTACGCCGCAGCGTCGGCGAAGCCGAACGCGCGCAGACCCGCAAGACGTTCCGGCATCGTCAATGGGCCGTCCGGCCATTCCCACACGAACAAACCGATCTGTTGCGCACTCGTCGCATCGAGCGCGCTGCGCGCGAGCGCACCGGCCACCTTCGAGCGCGCGCCGACACTGCCGTGGTCGGCCTGCACATGATCGAGCAGGCGCCAGTACAGTTCGCCCTGCAGCACGACTCGTGCGGGCGCGGCTGCGGGCAGCTGCTGCACAATGGCCGGAATCGCGCGCGCCTTTGCGGTCCAGTCTTCGCCTTGCTCGCCGTCGCCACGGCTGACGGCAAGCTGCAGGCGGCGCTCGACATACAGCAGCGTGACCGCGACGCCGTCAATCTTCGGTTGCGCCCACAGATCCGAGGTGTCGTGCGCATGCATCCACACCTCGACCGCCTTCGCATCGGGCGCCTTCGCGAGGCCGGTCTGTACCAGCGGATGGCGCACCGTCCCGCGCGCCGACCTCAGCGGATCCCTGCGCGGCGGCGCCTGCGTGGGAAAGCATGCGCGCCATTGCTCGTGGCGCGAAGCCGCCTGGTCGTACAGCGCATCATCGATCGGCGAAGCGCCGTCGCGATGATAGGCGGCATCCCACTCGGCGAGTTGCTGATCGAGCGCTGCAAGCTCACGCTGCGCCTGTGCCGATGACCACGGCGGACAGTCGGCGCCCGCAAGCAGAGCGAGCGCCAGCAACCCTGCGATGACCATCGTGTCGCTCGCGTCACGGAGAAGCGCTCAGGCTAGGCATCTCGGAAACGGGTGCACAGCGCCGATCGCCCGAGCGCGCTGTAGGAAATCGTCGCTAGCCGAAGAACCAGTAGCACACCGCGATCGATGCGAGCACGCCGGCAAGATCGGCCAGCAAGGCGCAGCCGACGGCATGGCGCGCGCGCTGGATGCCAACTGAGCCGAAGTAGACCGCGAGCACGTAGAACGTCGTTTCGGTACTGCCCTGCACGGTCGCCGCGACCAGCGCCGGGAAGCTGTCGACACCGTGCGTCTTCATCGTCTCGATCAGCATCGCGCGCGCGGCACTGCCGGACAATGGTTTGACCAGGGCCGTCGGCAACGCATCGACGAAGCGCGTATCCAGGCCCGCGGCATTCACCAGCCAGCGCACGCCGTCGAGTGCAAAATCCAGCGCGCCGGATGCACGCAGCACGCCGACGGCGCACAGCATCGCCACCAGATACGGCAGCAGATTCCTGGCGACCTCGAAGCCTTGCTTGGCACCCTCGACGAAGCTCTCGTAAACCGGCACCTTGCGCCATGCGCCGACGAGCAGGAACGCTATCACGATCGCGAACAGCACGAGGTTGCCGAGCAGAGAAGACAGCGATGCGAGCGCACCGGCCGACAGCGACGCCAGCAGCGCGATGAGGCCCGACAGCAGCAGACCGATCGCCGCGAGCCAGATCAGCACGACCGGGTCGCGCAGCTTCAGCTTCTGCATGAAGGCGACCGTGAGCAGTCCGGTCAGCGTCGACGCGCTGGTCGCGAGCAGGATCGGCAGGAATACCAGCGTCGGGTCATGCGCCCCCTGTTGTGCGCGATACATGAAGATCGATACCGGCAGCAGGGTCAGCGAGGACGCGTTCAGCACGAGGAACAGGATCTGCGCATTGCTCGCTGTGTCCGCGCTCGGATTCAGCGACTGCAGCTCGCGCATCGCGCGCAAGCCGATCGGCGTTGCTGCGTTGTCGAGGCCGAGCGCGTTCGCGGCGAAGTTGAGCGTGATGAGGCCGATCGCCGGATGCCCGCGCGGCACTTCCGGCATCAGGCGCGCAAACAACGGTCCGAGCCAGCGTGCGAGCACGTCGATGATGCCCGCCTGTTCGGCGATGCGCAGGAAGCCGAGCCAAAGGGTCAGCGTGCCGAACAACAGGATCATCACCTCGACCGACAGCTTCGCCATGTCGAACAAACTGCCGACCATTGCAGCGAACACGCCGGCATTGCCGCCGATCAGCCACTGCGCCAGCGCGGCGACGGTGGCGGTCAGGAAGAAGCCGAACCAGAGACGATTGAGCATGCGGCAGGTGGCGAAGCGGCCGGACGCCGCGCCGCATCGTAAGCATGTCGTGCGGCGCGCGTCATCTGCGCGAGCCCTGTGGCGCAAGCCGCCGCCCTCGGGAAAACCCTAATCAGGGTTTATCCCAGGCAGACCTTCGGCAGTACGCGGGCGTATGGTTTGGCCGTGCCCAAGCCCTGAGGTGTGCCATGTCACCGATTGCCGCCATCCGAACCTCCGACAGCAGCGCGTCCGCCAACATGGGCTTTCGCGAAGTCCATGCCGACGCCGCGCAATACGCGAAGGCAAGCGACCTTGGCGCGACCTCGGCACGCTCCAGTGGCGCGGCCACCACCGACACCAGCACGCGCATTGATGGTAGCGCGGCGAACACGGGTGGCCGCACGACCGCGAAGACGGCCGACGGCAAGAACATCGCGGTCGATCCGCTGCACCAAAGTCCGCAGGTCTCGATCGCGCGCGAACGCGCCCTCGTCGACGACGGCAGCGGCCAGCACTACGTCAGTTCCGACCAGCTGGTGCTGACCACAGGCAGCGGCAACGACAAGATCTCGGTCAAGAACAATACCGACGGCTCGCTCGCGGTGCGGGTGAATGGCGAGTCTTACCAGCTTGAAATGGCGCAAGCTCAGGCGCTGACGCTGCGCACCGGCGCCGGCAACGATGTCATCGATGTCGCCTCCGATGTAAAAATCAACCAGATCATCGATGGCGGCGTCGGCGACGACACGATCACCACGGGTGCCGGCGACGATTCCATTGACGGCGGCAGCGGCAACGACACGATCAAGAGCGGCGCGGGCAGCGATTATGTGTTCGGCAACAGCGGCGACGATGTTGTCGACGCTGGCGCCGGCAACGACGTCGTCTACGGCGGCGACGGCAGGGACATGCTCACCGGCGGCGCCGGCGCCAACTACATCGACGGCGGCGCAGGTAACGACAGCATCGACGGCGGCGCGGGGCAGGACATGCTGTCCGGCGGTGTCGGTGACGATCGCATCTTCAGCGGCGCCGGCGATGACCGCGTTTACACCGGTGCGGGCAAGGACAGCGTCGACAATGCCGGCGGCAAGGACCTGGTCTATGCGCAACAAGGCAGCGATACGTTCAGCGCCGCCGGGGGTGCCAGCAACCAGGTCGTCAACGTCGACCTGACCGGGTCACCCGGTTCGAAGGGCCTCAAGATCGAGGGCTCGGCCGCTTTCGTTCAACGTGTGCAGGCGGACATCGATTTCCTGCAGGCCTCGCCGGTCGGCCGCCAAATGCTGGCCGAATACGACAAGGCCGCGGCAAACGGCAACAGCGTCACCATCCGCGAACTCGCCAACGAGGACAACGGCTACACCATGCCCGACGCGAACGGCACCTGGGCCGACACCGAACTCGTCAACGGCCGCGCCGGCAAGGGCGACGATGCGGTGATCGCGTTCAACCCCTCGTTCCACATGACCGATTTTCCGGCACCTGTCGGCGTTCTCTACCACGAGATGTCGCACGCCTACGACGCCGTCAACGGCACTTTCCAGCCAGGCAACTATCGCGGCAACGACACGCAGGACAAGAGCGCCGGCGTGCCGAACTCCGAGCGCCAGGCGGTCGGCCTCGACAACAGTGGTACCCCTTATGACTTCGACCACGACGCAGCCACGCCGAAGACCACCGCGAACCCCATCGCCTTGACCGAGAACGGCCTGCGCGCCGAGCTCGGACTGCCGCGGCGACTGCACTACGCGCTTTGATCTTTGGTGCGCGCCGGCTGACCATCCGCGGCGACGCTGCTAAGCTCACCGCATGAATGGATTGTCTGCGCTACTGCTTGCTGCGCTGCTGCCGACCGGCAGCGGCGTGGCGGCTGCCAAACCCCCGCCTCACCCTGCGATGAGGGATGACACGATTCCGACCACGACTGTCGAGGATGCGCATCTTGCGCTGCGCGTCGAATTCCACTTCGACGCCGGTCACCATGTATTGCGCATCCGCTACCTGCTCAACAACCGCGGCAAGACCGCGGTTGCACTGTTTGACCGCGGCGACAGCGTCGCGGTCGCGCAGGGCAAGCTCAAAGCCGGCATGGCCGCGGCGGTGACGAGCGAGCAGGGCAAGGACGGCCTCAGTCTGAGCCATCGTGCGTTGCCGCTGCGCAAGCCGGCACCGACCGTGCCGCCGGCGCCCCTCGCCGCACGAGTCGCCGCGGGTGGCCAGCTCGGCGGCGACGTGCTCGCAGATACCGATAACGCGGCACGCGTTCGCTACTGCCTCGGTGTCGCGCCGTTCGACACGACGCTGTTTTCCTCGCCGCAGCCGGTCGATGGCGTCGACCTCTGGCGTGCCTCGTTCGACGTCGTCGGCACGCAGAAGCTGCTGTGCACGCCGTGGTTCGATACGGCGCAGCGCAAGTTCACGTCGCGCTGATCCAGCGCGACTCGAATGTCCGTCGAGCGTGCCGAAGCATGAGCCAGAAACCTTTCTCCGCTGCGAGCGAACGCAATCGCGATCCGATCCTTGGCGTGTTGCGCACGCAGTTCGCCGATCGTCGTCACGTGCTCGAGATTGGCAGCGGCAGTGGTCAGCATGCGGTGTATTTCGCCGCCGCGTTGCCGCAGCTGACGTGGCAAACCTCCGAGCGCGGCGAGCATCTCGATGGCCTGCGCGGTTGGCTGAACGAGGCCGCGTTGCCGAACACGCCGCCACCGCTGACGCTCGATGTCTCGAGCAGCGCGTGGCCGCGCGGACCTTTCGACGCGGTGTTCAGCGCGAACACGCTGCATATCATGGGTTGGCCCGAGGTCGAGGCGTTCTTCGCCGCGCTGCGCGCGATCACCCGCGCCGATGCGAAACTCGCGATCTACGGACCGTTCAATTACGCCGGCGCATTCACCAGCGCGAGCAATGCAGATTTCGACCTTTCACTGAAGGCGCGTGACGCGCGCATGGGCATCCGTGATGTCGAAGCGGTCGACGCGCTCGCACAGTCAGCAGGTTTTGGATTGCTCGAGGATGTCGCCATGCCGGCGAACAACCGCTGCCTCGTGTGGCAGCGCGCATCCGGCCGTTGATCGTGGGCCACCTGCGGCGGTGCTACCGCGTGCAGGCCCGCACGTCCTGCCCGACATGAGCGTGCGGCGGCAAGCGACGCTCTATCTGCCGCCGCCGCATGATGCCGCCATCGAGGCGCTGCGCTCACGCTTCAATCCGCGTCAGTTCGGGTTGATCCGAGCGCATGTAACGCTCTGCCGCGGAGACGAAGTGGCCGATTGGGACGCGCTTTCGGGGCGACTGCGCGATCTCGGCGAGAGCGACGTCGCATTGACATTCGGGGCGCCGGTCCGCGACGGTCCCCTCGTTTACCTGCCGACAACCGGCGACTGCAGATCCTTCGATGCCCTGCGTCTTGCCCTGCTTGCCGGCGGTGATTCGTTGCCGCGCAGGCACGATCCGCACATCACCCTGGTGCATCCGCGCAACGGCAGCTGCAGCGCCGCGGACTTCGCCGAGATTTCGCGCCGGTGCCAACCTTTTTCGGTGCTCTTTCGCACCGTCACGCTGATCGAACAGGTCGACGGTAGTCGCTGGAAGGATCTGGCGCACTTCGGCGCCAGCGGCGGATGAACAAACGATCGTGCGGCGACCCCGTGAGTGCCGAGCGGCGGATCGAGTGAGCTGCCGATCGCTGCATTGAGACTATTCGGTGACGGCGCCCGATCGTCGAGCGGCTCACGCCTTCGCCAGCATCGCCTCGGCACGCAGCACCATCGCCTCGGCATACGGCGCATTGCGTGCCTTGCCCATCACCCGACGGTACTCCGGCATCAGCGCCTCGAGATCCGGCTTCGAGTAGCACTTCTCGATCTTCAACGTGAACAGGAACGCGCGCAGCCCCAGCGCGGCGACCGCCGTCTCGTTCATGAACTGGCGCGCGAGCTGCAGCGGCGTGATGATCGCCTCGACCGCCGCCGCAGCCACCGGCGCCGCCGGCGCGATGGCGGCGGCAATCCTTTGCGGCTCGACCAGACCCGCACCATGCAGCTCGTCGATGATCGCGTCGACGTCGCCGAGCGCCTGGAACTGCCGACGCAACTCGTGCAGGGTGTACTCGCCATGGATCGCGATCAGCAGGGTGCGTTGACGCGCGTGCAATGCATGCCGGCGTTCACTGAGCTCGCGCCGGCCCGCCGCGGTCTTCACCGGCACATCGATATCGCGCATCTGGGCGTCCCCCTCGTCCAAGACGTGAATCATAGGAAAGCCGATGCGCGGTTTCAGTGATCCAGCGCGCAGGCGCCAGCGCTTATTCGGCCTCGCGCCACTCGAAGCGATAGCCGACGCCGTAAACCGAGGTGATCGGATCGACGCCCATGCCGACCAGTTTGCGGCGCAGGTTCTTGATATGGCTGTCGACGGTACGGTCGCTGACCACGCGGTGGTCCTCGTACAGCGCATCGATCAGCTGGGTGCGCGAGAACACCCGACCGGGCTGCGCCACCAGCTTGCGCAACAGGCGGAACTCGACCGGCGTCAGGGTCAGCGGGCGGCCTTGTACGCGCGCCTCGAAGCGCGCCTCGTCGAGCTCGACCGGGGCCGCGATGGGTTGCATCGCGTTGGCGACGCGGCGCAGCACCGCGCGCACGCGCGCGACGACCTCGCGCGGGCTGAACGGCTTGCAGATGTAGTCGTCTGCGCCAAGCTCGAGCCCGAGCAGGCGATCGATTTCCTCGACACGCGCGGTCACCATCAGGATCGGCACGTTCGAGAACATCCGCACACCGCGGCAGATGGCCAGACCGTCCTCGCCCGGCAACATCACGTCGAGCAGCATCGCGTCCGGCGCCTGCTCGCGTACCCAGTCGATGGCGCCGGAGCCGTTGTCGAGAAGGCTGACGCGATAGCCCGATGCGACCAGATAGTCACGCAGCAGCGCTGCGATCTTCGGTTCGTCCTCGACGATCAGAATGTGTGCGGGCTCGCTCATGCCGACTCCAGCGGGGTCACGGGCAATTCGATGACGACGCGCAAGCCGCCGAGCGGCGACGGCTGCGCGTCGATGCGTCCGTCGTGCGCGGCAACGATCGCACGACAGATCGCGAGGCCGAGCCCGGCGCCGCCGCCGGCGCGGCTGCGCGAGCGTTCGACGCGATACAGGCGATCGAACAGATGCGGCAGATCCGCCGCCGGCACGCCGGGCGGCGTGTCCTCGATGAGCAGCCGAATCGAATGGCCGACACGCGTGAGTTCGACGCGGATGAGTCCGGGCGTGTCGGTGTAGCGGCGTGCATTCGCCAGCAGGTTGTCGACCAGCTGGGCCAGCCTGCGCGCATCGCCACGCAACAGCGGCACCTCGTCGATCGCTTCCTCGATCGACAGGCCGGCGTCGCTGCAGGTGCGACGCTGCAGGTCGATCGCCTCGCGCACGACATCCGCCAGGGCGAGGTTCTCGAATCGATAGTCGAGCGCGCCGGCATCGGCCAGCGCGAGCTGGTACAGGTCCTCGATCAGGCTGCCCAGGCGTTCGCATTCGGCGTAGAGCGAGTCGAATGCCTGCGCCGTCGGTGCGCGCACCCCGTCCTGCAGCGCCTGCACTTCACCGCGCAGCACGCTCAGTGGCGTACGCAGCTCGTGCGCGATGTCGGCACCCCACTGCCGCCGTGCCTCGCGATGCTGTTCGAGACTGGCTGCGAGATGGTTGAAGTCGGCCGCGAGCGCACCGAGTTCGTCCGCGCGCGTGGC
>JBDTYM010000032.1:0-41403 GCA_040005635.1 Dokdonella sp.
GCGCGTGACGGATCGGACAATGTTCGGTGGTGATGCCGGCGCCGCCGAGGATGTCACGCGCCTCACGTGCGATATCGATCGCCATGCGCACGTTGTTCCATTTCGCCAGCGAGACCTGCGTCGGCTGCATCTTGCCGGCATCCTTCAAACGACCGAGCTGCAGCGACAGCAGCTGCGCCAGGGTGATCCGCCGTGCCATGTCGGCAAGTTTCAGCTGCACCGCCTGGGTCGACGCGATCGGGCGTTCGAACAGGACGCGCTGCTTGGCATATTCGGTTGCCTCGGTGAAGCAGGCGATCGCCGCGCCAATCGGACCCCAGGTGATGCCGTAACGCGCCTGCGTCAGGCAGCCGAGCGGTCCCTTGAGGCCCTTCACGTTCGGCAGGCGGTTGGCCTCCGGCACGCGCACGTTGTCGAAATACAGCGCCGAGGTCACCGACGCGCGCAGGCTCATCTTCTTGTGGATTTCCTGCGCGCTGAAGCCGGCGAAATCCTTCTCGACGAGGAAGCCCTGGATGCCGTCGACGGTCTGCGCCCACACGATGGCGATGTGCGCGAGATTGCCATTGGTGATCCACATCTTGGCGCCGTTGAGGATCCAGTCGGCGCCATCCTTCTTCGCATTCGTCTTCATGTTGGCCGGATCCGAACCACCCTGCGGTTCGGTCAGGCCGAAGCAGCCGATCACCTTGCCGGCGGCCATGTCGGGCAGCCAGCGTCGGCGCTGTTCCTCCGTGCCGTACGCGTAGATCGGGTACATGCACAGCGAAGACTGCACCGAGGCGAAGCTGCGAATGCCGGAATCGCCACGCTCGAGTTCCTGGCAGATCAGCCCGTAGCTGACCGCATTCATGCCGGCGCAACCGTACTCGGTCGGCAGCGAGGAACCGAGCAGGCCGAGTTCGGCCATCTCCGGAACCAGCTCGTGCGGAAACACGCCCTTGTCGAAGCAGTCGCCGATGATCGGCAACACGCGTTCGTCGGTGAAGCGCGCGACGGTGTCCTGCACCATGCGCTCCTCGTCGGTGAGCAGCGAACGGACGTCGTAGAGATCGGAGGGATTCAAGGGTGTCGCGGGCATGGGTCGATTCCGGAGCGGACAAAGCCGTTCATTGTAACGGGCTGGATGCATCGCATCCATGCCGGCATTGGGCCGGCGCGACGCAGCCCATGCGGTCAGCGGATCAGGCGTGCGGGCGGCGATCCGAGGCGCCCGGCGAGCCTGTTCCTCACGCGCTCAATCCGTCACGACGAGGGCTTGCTTCGGCAGCAGCGCTGGTACAGCGCTTGGCCGAGCGCCCGCGCACGCACGACCTGTTCGGCGCTCAGCGGGCCCAACGCGAGGCCGTCCATCAGGTGGTTCATCTGCTCCGTACTGCCATTGGCCAGCGTCCATGCATAGGCGTAGACATAACCCTGGAACGGATCATTCGGCACGGGACTGATGAAGTCGGCCGCGTGCATCAATGCGCCGCGTGCCATCGCATCGAGATCGCCCGCCTCGGCGAGACGACCGAGTTCGCCTGCTTCCCGTTCGCCAATCTCGGCGAGACGATCGGCGTAGCGCACGCGCTCGATGCCGACGACGTTGAGGTGGCCGATTCCGGCCAGAGCGATCGTCATCGTGCGGTCGTGCTGCGACAAGGCAAGCGCGGCCCAATCGAAGCGGGTGACGATCTGCCCCCTGCTCAACGCGCCGCAGCGCTCGCGCAGATCCACTCCGCGGCTGAACTCGGCATTGCGCCAGCTGTCATCGAGCGGATGCCCGATATCGAAGTGCGGGTACTTTTGCTGCATGAGGCGTGCCTGCTCGTACGAGGCATCGACGCGCGTGCGAATCTCCGCATCGTCCTCGCGCTGGTAAGCCACACATTCCTGCAGGCGATCGAACAGCAGGCGCGTTGCCTTGGCATCGCCGCCACGCGCTCGCTGATCCAGCTCCGGCATCGCAGCGACGAACGCGCTGCCGTCGAGTTCGCCAAGATCCGCCGGAAGTGCGATCTTCGCTGACCGCGTCGCAGGCGCGCCACGGAACTTTGTTGCGGCGGGCTTATGGGGGCCCGTCGGCGGCAGCGGACCTGGGCTTAGATTAGCGCGATGCCGCGTCCGTCGACGCCCGCATGCCCTGCCGGTATCCGATCGCGCCGGACAGGGCAAGCAACAGGGCGACGCACAGCCAGGCTTTGACGACGCCGTGGTTCATCAGCGCAACTGCGCACAACAGCCAGCGAAAAGCGCCACACCCGACTGCTCGGCCAGCGCGATTTGTCCGGCGTCGAGCAGTGCCGCAGTTCGCTGCAACGATTGCTGCAGCAATGCGCGCGTATCGCGGCCGATTTCCAGCCCCTCGAATGGCATGCCGCTGATCCACGGCAGAACGGAAATGTCCGAGCTGGGCGCTTGTGCGGCGGCGAAGTAATAGGCGTGCGCCGAATACGGGTCCGGTTCGGCGAAATAGCCCATCTCCAGCACCTCGCCAATGGCGACGAGCGCACGCCAGTCGCCGCGCGCGAATGCCTGCTGCAAATACGCGGCGGCGGCCTCCTTCCTGCGTCGAAGTTCATCGAGTGGATAGACGTCGGCGCGGTTGAACACGGCTTGCCAGTAGCCGAGCTGTGCGTCGGCGTCGCCGAGTTCCGCCGCTCGGGCCTGCCAATCGACCCAGGCCCGTGCGTCGGTCGTGTCGACGCCACGGCAGTTTTCAGCTTTGTCCGTTTCGCTCTGCAAGTGCGCCCGATAGACGGGCAGCGGCGCGATATCGGCCAGCTTGCCGACATCGATGCCCTGCTCTGCCGCTTGGCGCTTGACCTGATCGAGAGCGCCGAGCTGGAACACGGTGGTGTCTTCGGCGCGCTTCTCAATTTCGGCCTGGTCCCGCGGCGCTTGAAAGAATTCGCAGCGTCGATAGCCCTCGGCCAGCGCCTTGGCGGCAGTCGCGTCGCCGGCTTCGACGCGGCGCTTCAACTCGCCGATATGTGCGCCGAATGGGCCGACTGGAAGCTCCGGTTGCGTCTGCGACGCCGATGCCGACCTTGCATCCGCTCGTGCGGTCAGGTTCGTGCGGGTGTGCGACGCGACGATACTGCTCCATGCATCGCGAACGCCGCGCCTGTCCGGCACCGTTGTCGCGACAGCAGCCGGCTGCGTCGATGTAACCGCAGCGCTACGCCCGAAACCGTAGCCGACTCTCCAGCACACAGCAGCAACCACGACCAGCACCGCGACACGGGCGAAGCTTCCAAAAACCGTCACCGTTCCCTCTCCGTTATCGTTCAGAAAGCCGGGCATCGCGTCGTGCGGCGATACTATAGCGATGCGAATCCCGGTTCTTACCTACCACTCGAATAACGTCAACGGCAATGCCTACGACGTCAACGATCATGTCGCGCTGGCCGAGGATCTGCGCGTGATCCACCGCGCCGGCCTGCGCATCGTGCCATTGACGCACGTCGTCGACGTGCTGCTTGGATCTGCACCCGAATCAACCGTCGAGAACGCCGTCGCACTGAGCTTCGACGACGGCTCCTGGTTCGATTGGCACGATATGAATCATCCGACTTTCGGCATGCAGCGTGGCTTCGCCGGCGTGCTGCGCGACTTCGCGATCGAAACGGCGACACCGGTGCACGCGACCAGTTTCGTGATCGTCTCGCCCGCGGCGCGCGTCACGCTCGACCGCACCTGCCTGGCCGGTCGCGGCTGGTGGGGCGACGACTGGTGGCCGCAGGCGCAACGCGAAGGTCTGCTGGCAATCGAGAGCCACAGTTGGGATCACAACCACCCCACGCTGCCGATCACCGCACAACGCGAGCAGCGCAAGGGTACGTTCCACGCGATCGAAACCTGGGCCGAGGCCGACGCGGAAATCCGCCAGGCCGCCGACTGGCTCGATCATCGCTGTGCGCCGCATCACACGACCTTGTTCGCGTACCCATACGGCGAAAGCAATCCTTATCTGGTCGAAGACTATCTGCCGCACCACATCACCGAGCACCGCCTGCGTGCCGCATTCGGCACCGAACCGCGGCCGATCGAAGCGGGCAGCGCGCGCTGGAAGCTGCCGCGCTATGTCTGTGGGCAGCACTGGACCACCTCGTCCGCGCTGGCGCGCCTGCTGGCCGATGCGACCGGTCAGGTCGCCTGAGAAGCACCGCGCTATGGTTCGTCCGGCCACTTGGATACTCTTGCGCAATCGAGTGTGGAGATTCTTTCGATGAGGCGAGACGCGATCGCGACGATCCCGGCGCACCTGCGCAACTTCCTTACGATCAGCGAGATCGATGATGCCGACTTCCTCGTCGGTGACCTGTTCCGCCGCAAGTTCGCCTCGACGCCGCCCGAGGTGGGCTGCCATCTTGTCGCGCTGTATCGAGACGCCGACGGCGGACTGCATCTGGCCGGCTATTCGCACATGCGTGCGTTCGGTGAGGTCTATCTGTCCGGCGGCTCGTGCAGCGAGGGCGATACGATACGTGCGATGCGACCGTCAGAACGCGATGCGATCTATGCCGCTGGCGGCGTCTGGCATCTGATCCTGAAATACGCGTTTGAACGCTACGCCGACGATTGCGATGCCTTTTTCGGCCATTGCGGCGATCGCCGCGCGCTCGAAGTCGCCCATGCGGCCGGCTTCGTCGATGCGGGTCCGGAACATCTGATCGTCAACTGGCACAAGCCTGTGCACCCGAATATCCAGCGCGCGCTCATCGCAAAGGTCGAGGCGCTCGGGCCGTTCTGAAAGCGTGCCCGCCGGCTCGTGTTCGCTTCAGCGCGCGCTGCGCGGCACATGTCCGGTCGCCACGTGCTGGCGCGCAGATTCGACGTTGACCGTCGAGTCGTCGAAGAAGATATCCGCGCCGAACGCCTCGAGAAACGGGCCTTTCGAACGACCGCCGAGGAACAACGCTTCGTCGATGCGCACGCCCCAGTGACGCAGCGTCAGGATCACCCGCTTGTGCGCCGGTGCCGAGCGCGCCGTCACCAGCGCGGTGCGGATCGGCGAGTCTTCGCTCGGGAACGCCGCCTGCAGCCGGTGCAATGCGTCGAGGAAACTGCGAAACGGGCCGCCGGACAAGGGTTCGCGCACGCGCTCGGTTTCGTGGCGATGGAACGCATCGATGCCGCCCTCCTCGCTGATCCGCTCCGATTCGTCGCCGAACAGCACGGCGTCGCCGTCGAACGCGATGCGCAGCTGATCGGACTGCCGCTGCGGCGCCTTCGACGGCAGGATCGTCGCCGCGGCGATGCCTCCGGCCAATGCCTTGGCGACGCTGTCGGGATTCGCCGACAGGAACAGGTCGGCGCCGAATGCCTGCACGTACGGCAGCGTCGGCTCGCCGCGCGTGAACGCCGCGCGCACGATGTCGAGGCCGTAATGTTCGATCGAGTTGAAGATGCGCAGGCCGGTATCGGCAGAGTTGCGCGAGAGAAGGATCACCTCGACATGCGGCGCCTGCGGCGGCGCGCGATTCAGGCGCAGCAGCTTCTGCACCAGCGGAAACGCGATGCCCGGCTGCAGCAGCTGGTTTTCGCGTTCTATCTGGTGCTGTGCGAACGCCTCGATGCCGTCGCGCTCGAACAGGTCGTGGCTCTCACCGAGATCGAACAGTGCGCGCGAAGAGATCGCGACGACGAGCGTGTCGCCGCGATCGGGACCCTCTGGCCTGGCATCCGCTTCAGCCATCGAACCCGTCAACGAAGAGCGTGTCGGCAGCCGACAGCGCCGCCTGCACGGCGGCCCAGGCATCGAGGCGGCCGTAACCGGCCTGGTAGTTCGGCCAGTCCGACATCGTCAGTCCGTTGCAACCGGTGTTGGAAGGATCGGTGACGCCGTCCGTCACCGTCGTTGCACGCAGGATCGCGGCGACCTGATCGGGATGGCCCTTCAAGGCCGGAGCCGCGGAAAGGATCAACGCGACGGTGCCGACTACATGCGGTGTCGCCATGCTGGTTCCGCTGTCGGACTGGTAGGTGTTCGGCGGCCTCGCCCAGGACGAAGTGATATTGACGCCAGGCCCCGAAAGATCCGGGCGGATCAGACTGATGCCGGAGACCGGACCGCGACTTGAAAAGCCTGCCATGCGATCGCCACTGTCGGTCGCACCGACGACGAAACTGGCATCGTAGATTGCCGGCGGCGCGGTGATCGTGCTGCAGTCGGGGCCATCGTTCGCGGCTGCGGCAGCGAAGAAGATGCCGCCTGCGACGACGCTGTCGACCGCGGCCTCCAGTTCGTCGCCGACGGTACAGCCCTCGTCCGTCGGACAACCCCAGGAATTGTTGATGACGTCCGGGGCGAGATCGGGATCGGGATTCTCATCGTTGAGATCGGTAGGGGCGAGCATCCACTGCATGCACTCGATGTAGCGCGCGGGCGTGCCGACACCGCCATCCATGTTGCGGCAGCCGATCCATTTCGCACCGGGGGCTACGCCGGTCTGATGCGTCGCGCCATCGTCGCCGACGAAGGTACCGGCGGTATGCGTGCCATGACCGAAGTCGTCGCATGGGAACGGCGAATCGTTGCCGCAGTCGTTGCCGACCGAATCATGGATCGAATCATGCCAGTTGTGATTGTGATCGGCCGCACTGCCATCCCAGCCGCGGTAATGCGGCTGCAGTGCCGGATGATCCCACTGGTAACCGGTGTCCTCGCCGGCGACGACGACGCCCTGCCCCGTATAACCGGCTGCCCATGCGGTCGGTGCTCCGATCTTGGTGACGCCCCAGGCGATCGATTCGACGACCTGGGGGCCCGGTGCAGTGTTGCCCGGCCGCGGCAACCGCGCCGTCAGCCGCGGATTCGCGGCGACGCGCGCGATATCGCTGCGTGCAGCCAGTCCATCGAGATCGCTCGCGCTCAGCTTCGCGACGATCGTATTGGCGATCCAGTACGGTCGGTACGCGACGCCGCGCGCATCGAGCCATTCGCGCACGCCCGACTGCTGCGTCTGTGCGCGTGCACGCAATGCGTCGACCAAAGCGCGGCGGCGAGCGCGATAGTCCGCGTGCGCATCCATCGGCGCGAGCAACGGACGCGACTGGTCCGCGAACACGATCAGTGCATCGATACGAGCATGCTGTTGCGCCTCGGCGATGAGGCCGGGCGCGACATCGGCCGCAAGGGCTGAATTCAATGCCAGAGCGAGCGGAAGCAATGGCAGACTCGAGAGGGTTTTACGCATAGGACGGACCCCGGTAGTGATTATCGTCGTCGCGACGCCGGCTCGGCGACGCACGTCGCACACTACAACATGCCCGCCACTGTCGTGCCCAGCAAAAGGTCAATTCATGTCAGACGGAAGCCGATGCGGATCACTCAACGGCCGTTCGGATCACCATCCTTCTTCGGCGGCGTCGCTGGACGAGTACCGCGCTGAGGTGCCGGCTTCGTCGTGACGGGCGGTCGGGCCGGTGGACGCGCAACTGGCGGTCTACCGGTAGCTGGCGGGCGATTCATCGGCGGACGCGGCGCCTGCACCGGCGGACGGTTGTTGATCGGCGGCTTCGGCCGCGGTGGCGGACGCACCGGTGGCCGCGGCGGCCGCACTGGCGGGCGATGCACCGGCGGACGCGGACGCATCGGTGGCCGATGGATATGAATCGGACGATGGCTCCAGCGATCACGCTCGCGATACCAGGGCCGCGCGCGGTAATAGTTGTCCCAGTAGGCGCCGAGCGCAAACGCGACGATCGGAATGCCGACGCGCGCACCGTACTCGGGCACCAGCACGCGCCGGCTTTCATAGTCGAATTGCAGATAGTCGCCGGCGATCCAGCCGCGACTGCCGCGGGCGACGACGTCGCACCACACGTAGTCGTCGAGGCAGCCCTGGATGGACACCGGGGTGCCGATCGGCAGCGTGTCGATGCGCGGATATTCCGCATCCGGACCGGCGCGCAAGTTCACGTTCGCGGTCACGTAGCCGTCGGCCGCATGCGCTGCGGAGACAGCGAAGCCGGTCAGGAACAGCGCCAACGAAAGGAGGATCCGCGGCATGGTTCGACTCTCCGGATTACGCGAATGGACGGCGACAGGCGCCGGACGACATTGCGAAAACGAGACGTTTTATACCAGAGAACGCGCGTTGGCGCTGAATCGGCATGCGCCTTTGAAACGTGCGTCGGGAGCAGTCTTTCGTGTTGTCGCTAGCGCCGATGAAGGCAGCGAATTGGTCGTGCAGCGGCTTCTAGGCGGGCAGGTGCGCGTACACCATATGAGCGGATTCGTAACGGCGCGGCAGCGGCGACAACCGCCGCAGTGTCGGGCGCACGCGCCCTGCCCTGCGCTACCGGAAGTCGCGCCTTTGCCGCAGCGCCGAGGCGGAAGCCATCAGAGGCTGCGACCGTCGTAGTGCTGGACATCGAGCTTGGTCAAATCGACGCCGTCGATACAACGCACATTGATCGCCCATATCGCATTGCCGGCACGATCCCTACCGCGCCCCAGCGGGGCGATGCCGCAGACCGTGCAGAAATGATGCTGGATCTTGTGCTTGTTGAACGTATAGGTCGCCAGCTGCGTCTCAGGCGTCTTCAAATGCAGTTGAGCGATTGGCACGAAGGCGAGCAGCCCGCCGCGCTTGGCGCACATCGAACAATTGCAGTCGATGACCTTGTCGATCTCGGCATCGACTTCGAACGCGATCTGGCCGCAATGACAGCCGCCGGTGTGGGTTGCCATGGCGAGCACTCCGTCTGTTTCGGGTCGGTCAGTATGCAGCGGCGGGACGCGCATGCAAATCCGCCCCGGCAGCAGGTCGAACGCGTTGGGCGATGCCGCTAGAAACCGAGGACCGGGTGTGCGAGCTGTTGCAGAAATCTGACGATGACACTCGGCTCGACCAGAATCGTCGCGACGACGCCATACAGCGCGCCCCACAGATGCGCGCTGTGGTTGATATTGTCGACACGCTGGCGGTCCATGTAGATCGAATACACGACGTACAGCACCGCATAGAGGATCGCCGGCATCGGCAGCACGAAGACGATGATCTTGCTCCACGGCGACAGCAGGATGAACGCGAACAGCACGGCCGACACCGCGCCGGAAGCGCCGAGACTGCGATAGCGGCTGTCGTTCTTGTGCTGCAGATAGCTCGGCAGGCTCGACACGACGAGAGCGCCGACGTAGAAGATCAGATAGCCGATGAAGCCGACGCTGCCTGCGAAGAACATCTCCATGTAGCGACCGAAGAAATACAGCGTCAGCATGTTGAACACGAGATGCGGCACATCGGCGTGGATCAGTCCGCAGCTCGCCAGGCGCCAGTATTCCTTGCCGCGCGTGATGGCCGGTGGCCACAGGATCAGGCGGTCGATCAGCTGCGGATTCGAAAATCCCATGAACGAAACGACGCAGGTGACGGCGATGATGATCAGGGTGATGGACATGGCAACGCGCGATCCTGCGGCTTCTGGGCGATGCGCACGATATGATGGCGCGCATGTCACCTACAAGCGTTGACCGCACGAGTACCGCATGCTGAGCTGCCACGGAATCGACGGCAAGACCCTCACGCCGGCCGCCGACGCCGATCTTCCCGCTGGCTGCATCTGGTTCGACCTGCTCGACCCGAGCGAGGATGAAACGCGCCGCGTCGAGCGCGCCAGCGGCCTCAAGCTGCCGTCGCAGGAGCAGATACGCGCGGTCGAGATGTCGAGCCGGGTCAGGTTCGACGACGAGGCGCTCTACCTCAATGTACCGTTCTTCACGCACGATGAAGACCAGCCGCCGACGCCGTTCGGCCTGATCGTGACGGCCAGCTCACTCGTCTCGATCCGCTATGCCGATTCGCCGGCGTTCGATCTCGCCGTGCAAGCCCTGCATGCGACGACGCAGCATGGCGGCGCTGCCGCCTTCGCCAGTCTGATCGGCGCGATCGTCGGTCAGATCGCCGACCGCATGGAAGCGATCACTGCGACGACGGGTGCGTTGTCGCTGCGCATTCTGTGTGACCAGAGACATACGACGGCGATGCTTCGCGCAACGCTGAGCGAAGTCGGACGTCTCGAAAGTCGCCTGACGCGCGCGCGCCTGACCATGACCGGCCTGCTGCGCATCATCGTGTTCACGCACGAAAGCGCGCCGGACTGGATCGCCAAGCCGGAAGGCATGCGGTTGAAGCTCGCGCACAAGGATCTGGATGTGCTGAGCGAACTCGACGGGCAGCTGACCGACAAGCTGCAGTTCCTGCTCGATGCAGTGCTCGGCTTCATCAACATCGATCAGAACGACGTGATGAAGATCCTGACCGTCGCTTCGGTCGCTTCGATCCCACCAGTCATCCTGGTCGGCGTCTGGGGCATGAATTTCGTGCGCATGCCGGAGTTGAAGTGGAACTACGGCTACCCGATGGCGCTGACGGCGATCGTGCTCAGCATGGTCATACCCGTACTGTGGTTCAAGCGGCGCGGATGGCTGTGAACCAGCAGTCGGCAACGCGCGTACGCGAATGAATCGGCGCCCTCCTCAGGGAAGCTTGGCCAGATTGAGTTCCACCCATTCCGCGTAGGCCTGCAGATACTTTTCGAAGAATGCGCGCGTCGAATCATTCACCAGCGTGCCGGCCTCGTCGAACAATTTGTCGGCGCCGCCGATGTATGCTTCCGGTTGCTGCATGACTGGTACGTCGAGAAAAACGAACGACTGCCGCAGATGCTGGTTCGCGCCGAAGGCGCCCATCGCGCCCGGCGATGCGCTCACCACGGCGGCCGGCTTGCCGCTCCATACGCTTTTGCCATATGGACGCGAGCCGACATCGATCGCGTTCTTCAGCGGCGCCGGTACCGAGCGATTGTATTCCGGCGTCACGAAGATCACGCCGTCAGCACGCCTGATGCGGTCGCGAAATGCAACGTGCGCGGCGGGTGGTCCGGCATCTTCCTCATCGGGGTTGTACAACGCCAGCGCTGCGATCTCGACGATCTCGAGTTTCAACGCCGCGGGGGCCAAAGCGATCAGTGCATGTGCGATCTTGCGATTCAGCGAGGCCTTGCGCAGGCTGCCGACGATGACGGCGATATCACGTCGTTGACTCATCAATCGGCTCCTTGTCGCGGGATTGCATCACGAAGTGCGAGCATGCCATGACGGCACGAATGCATGATGCTCCCACATCGACGTTATGATCCGTTCCCCGTAGCCTCGCTGCCCGCGCATGACCCTTTCGCATTACCTGCAACTCGACGTGTTCTGCGCGCGCGCAGGCGGCGGCAATCCACTCGGCGTGGTGATTGGCGCGGACGATTGGGAAGGCGCAGACATGCAGCGCTTCGCGGCCTGGACAAATCTGGTCGAGACGACCTTCGTGCTGAAACCGACGCTGCCGACGGCAAGCTACCGGTTGCGCATCTTCACTCCGACGAAGGAGATTCCGTTCGCCGGTCATCCGACCATCGGCAGCGCGCACGCCGTGCTGGAGACCGCCTATGCAACGGCGCACGATGGCTTGTTGTTGCAGGAATGCATGGCCGGCTTGCTGCCGATCCGCGTCGAAGGCGCGGCCGAGGAACGTCGACTGTTCGTGCAGGCGCCAGCGGCACGCGTGGTGCGTGAAGGCGTCCATGTCGAACCGATTCTTTCCTACCTGCTGCGCGGCATCGCGCTGGGCGCCCTGCCGCCCGCCTGCGTCGAGGGCGGCCGGCGTTGGTGGGTGGCCGAGTTTGCCAGTGAAGCCGCCTTGCGTGGATGGAAGCCGGACCATGCCTCGATCGGCACGCTGGCGCGCGAGACGGATACCCTCGGCCTGTGCGCCTTCGCGCGCAGCACGAACAGCGCCTATGACCTGGTCGTACGCGCGTTCCCGGCCGGCGTCGGCATCATCGAAGACCCGGCGTCGGGCGCGGCGAACGGCCTGATCGCCGCGTGGATTGCGCTGCGCGAACCGAACGGCCCGCTGGCGCGCGGTTATCGGGTCAGTCAGGGGCGCGAGATAGGCCGCGACGCCTCCATCACGATCCGCATCGATACCGGCGGCACGGGCAGCAACGTCTGGGTCGGCGGCCAGACCCATACAGTCATCAGCGGCGATGCGCGCTGGCCGCGTCGAACCTGAGCCAATCCGCGGACAATAAAAAACCCCGGGTGTTGCCACCCGGGGTTTCCCCTATATCTTTAGAATGCCTAGCGGCTCAGAGCACTTGCACCTGGTCGGCCTGCATGCCCTTCTGGCCCTGCACGGCGACGAAGCTGACACGCTGACCTTCCTGCAACGACTTGAAGCCGGTGCCCTGGATCGCACGGAAGTGCACGAACAGGTCGGGGCCGCTTTCCGGGGTGATGAAACCAAAACCCTTGGCGTCATTGAACCACTTGACGGTACCGTTCTGACGATTCGACATCTCTGAAACTCCTGATAACACTGTTGACATCGCGATTGCGGAACATTCCGCATCGAGACTGGGTTGCAGGGAGCTAGCGAGGCGAAACGATGGAGCGGACCCGTTGGGACCAATCGCATCAAGGCCACGATTCACAGTGACCCTAGCAAACACAGTGGGCCGACTATACCCGCAAAATTGCGCGAACGCTAACTTTGTGTAAACGGGTCCGGCGAGGCGGTATCGGCGGGGTCATTTTGCAGGCGCGTGGCCTGATTTCGACCCAGCATCTTGGCTCGGTACAGCGCTGCGTCCGCCCGTTCGATCCAGGCCGCGGCGCTGTGCATCTCGGCGCTTGCGCAGGCAATGCCGATGCTGAGCGTGCAGCGTAGACCGGGCGCGTTCGCAACCAAGGCAGCGGCCACCCTCGCACGGACGCGTTCGGCCACCGCGGTTGCCGCATGTTCGCCGGTATGCGTCAGCAGCACACCGAACTCGTCGCCGCCGTAGCGGCTGGCGACGTCAATATCACGAATGCTTTCGCGAATCGTCGAGGCGACCATCGCGACGACCGCATCGCCGACCGGATGGCCATAGCGATCGTTGACCTGCTTGAAATGGTCGATATCGATCATCAGCAGCGATGCCGAGCGGCCATGCCGATGCAAGTGACGAAGTTCACGATCGACCGCCTTCTGCCAGGTCACGCGATTCCACAGGCCAGTCGCGGCATCCACCGTGCTCGTCAATGCCAGCTCGCGATTCTGCTCGCGCACCTTGCTCGCGAGCCGATGCATCGACGAGCTGATCAACAAGGGATACGCCGTCAGGAAAGGCAGCGAAGCAAGAATCGTCGGCATGCTCGACTGCGGCTGCCACGGGAATGCGCCGTCCAGCGTCCATATCGCCAGCACCGTCGCTGCACAGGCGGCGACCTGCAGCGCCAGCGCGCGCCCGAGCATGCGCCAGCCACCCACGCTGATCTTGTCGACGGCGAGCATGGTCAGCAGCAACACGCTCGGCAGCACGTTGAAGCGCATCGCAGCGATCCAGCAGCCACCCAGCGCGGAATCGATCAGCAGGCTGCGCAGCTCGGTCTGCTTCGACTGCGCGCTCGCGCTTGCCAGCGCGCGCGCAAGATGCGGCCACAACAACGCATGGCAGAGCAGCAGCACCCATAGCACCGGCGCCGCCGTATTCTGGTACAGCACGGACGCCACCGCGAACCCACCGAGGGCGAGCCCGAATGTACGCAAGCGATGCACGCGCGCGACGAAGCGCTGGGCATCGGCGGCTTCCGGCATCGTGGCAAAGGCGTTCGACAGCAACATCGGGTTCCGCATCCGTCCTGGGCACCGCGACGCGGCGCCAACGGAATAGTCAAAAGCAATTTGTGTACCAAGTGTCTCGAGCTGGGCTGCCGCGAGGATCAGGCCTTGCCCGCGACGACATTGACGCTGATCGCGATGATGATCACATTGAAGAAGAACGCGATGGCGCCGTGCACGAGGACGATCCGGCGCAGGCGGCGATCGCAAACCTGCACGTCGGAGACCTGGAAGGTCATGCCGATCACGATCGCGAAATACGCGAAATCCCAGTAATCGGGATCGCCCTCGCCCGGGAATTGCAGTCCACCGCGCTTGCGCTTGTGCGCGTCGTCGCCGTAGAACGCATGTGCGTAGTGGATCGCGAACATCGTGTTCATGAACAGCCACGACAGCAACAGAGTCGCGGCGGCGAGGGCGATCTCCAGAGCCCCGCCGGAATGACTCGCATGCAGTTCAAGTCCGAGCGCGACCAGCACCACGCCGGAGACGACCACGCTGCTCCACAGCGCACCCCAACGCCCCTGGTCCTCTTCGCGCGCGCGGCTGCGCATCGAAGCGGTGTCCGCGCGCGAGAACATGTGTGCGATGAGGGCAAGGAAGACGATCGCCGCAGCGACGAACGCAAGCAGGATCGCGCGCGCCGGTCCGATGCCGGTGGCGCAGCACCCGCCGATCAGCAGAACGAAGAGCAGCGCACACGCGTTGAAGCGCGGACGCCTGCGTACGAAGGCGGACAAGCCCTGTTGCTTGCTTCGTTTGGGAGCTGTGGACATCGAGGGAGGTGGCGATCTTTGAGGCGGACAACCGCATCCTAACGCGCAACACGCGCTGCGTTGTCGATCAGCGGGGACCGTTGTGAGCTCGGCCGCAACTCCCTGGTGCGCTGACGCGAGGTCGGCGGCGGCTTAGCGCGCCTGATCGACCTGACGGGAAGGTACATCGTGCCAGCGACGGGTCCGACGGGCGCGGAAATGGCGCGCAAGCGTCCGAGATGCTGAGCCGGTTGCTCGAACACATCGACGGCAATACGCCGGTGACGCCGATCCTGTTTGCATTCAAACGCAAGCCGGATAGCAGCGACGACGGTTTGGGCTGGGGCGCGTTCCTCGACCCGCTCAAAATCACGGTCGAGGCGGGCAGCGCCTGACCATCCAGGCGCCGACGCGGCGTTACGCGGTCTTCTTTGCCGGTGCCTTCTTGATGGCCGGCGCGACCTTCTTCACCGCCGGCTTGGACGTCGGCTTTGCAGCAGCGTCGCCGGCGGCGCTCTTGACGGAGTGCGGCCGCACATTGCCGTAGCTGCGGATCGAGATCTTGCCTTTCTTGGTCTTGCGGTCGCCTCTGCCCATGTCCTGCTCTTTCTGCTTATCGATGTGAAATCGGGGCGCGCAGGATAGCAGTCTGCGACGGCTATGCAAGAATCACGACTCCATCATGGCCAGACCGCCTGGATGCCGACCGCGCTTCCGCTGCCACCGCTCAGCCTCGCCCTGCAGGGCGGCGGCGCGCACGGCGCGTTCACCTGGGGCGTGCTCGACCGCCTGCTCGAGGAGCCATCGCTGGTGCTCGACGGCATCAGCGCGACCAGCAGCGGTGCGATGAATGCGCTCGCGCTCGCGCAGGGCTGGCTGGAAAACGGTCGCGAAGGTGCGCGTGCCAAACTCGACGAACTGTGGGCAGGCATCGCGACCCAGTCGAGCCTGGCGCGCTGGGCCTTCGCCGGCCTCTCCGCGGCCGGCGCGCAAGGGCTCCTGTCGAGCTGGGCGCACCACTTCACGCCGGAGCAGATCAACCCGTTCGGCCTGAATCCGTTGCGCGCGATCGCCGAACGGCTGTTCGATTTCGAACGGCTGCGTGCCGCATCGCCGTTCAAGCTGTTCTTGGCGGCGACCCGCGTGCGTGACGGCGCGTTGACCCTGTTCGGCAATGCCGAACTGAGCGTCGATGCCCTGCTCGCTTCGACTTGCCTGCCACAGCTTTTCGCCGCCGTGACGATCGAAGGCGAGGCCTACTGGGATGGTGGCTATGCCGGCAATCCCGCGCTGCAGCCGCTGGTCTACCGCTGCGCTGCGCCGACGATCGCCTGCGTGCTGGTGCAGCCGCTGTCGCGTCCGCAATTGCCCGCGAGTGCGCGCGAGATTGCCGAGCGCGTTGCCGAACTCGGCTTCTCGACGACGTTCCTGCGCGAGTACGAATCGCTGATCCAGGCGCAAGCGGGATTGCGGGGTGCGGTCCCGCTGAGCACGCTGGGCAGGCGCATGAAGGCGTTGCGCCTGCACCTGATCGAACCTGGCGAGTCGCTTGCCGAATTTCGCGCCAAGAGCCGCCTGAACACCGAGCCGGGATTCCTGCGCGAGTTGCGCGAACTCGGCCGCACGACGGCCACCGCATGGCTGCTCGCGCGAGCCGGCTCGGCGCTGTAGTTCGACGGCGGCGAACGCGAGCGCGCTCAGGGGCTGGATGAGCCTCGCCGCTCCGCCGCGCGCTGCGCCGGCGCCACCGATTCCGGGGTTCTGCGCGCCGCCACCAGACGATCGATTTCAGTCAACAGGTCGTCGCATTTTAGAATCTCGCGTTCACCGCCGAGCGCCAGCGCCTTGCCGTCGATCGACAGCCGGTAGACGCCCTGCGTGCCACCGACGAAGCTGGGGAGCAACTCGCCGCTGCCCGGGCGCAGGAACAGCAGATAGCGGGCGCCGAGGACGAAGGCCGGTGCGTCGCCGCGTTCCTGCGTCTCGCCGTCCATGCTGCCGCCATCCTGGCTCAACACGAGATCCGTCGAGGGCGGCTGACCGAACAAGGTCCGCGTGGCACTGAAGTGATAGTCGGTGACGATGCGGTTGTCGCGCGCACTGCGCCTCGCCGGCATTTCGACGAGGTCGGCGACCACGATCCGCTCGGCGGCGGCGACCAGAGCCGGCATGGCCCTGTCAGACGGTACGCCCTGCGTCTGCGCGCCGACGCAGGGCGCATACCCCGACGCGCACGCGAGCAGCCATGTCAGCACGATCCGGTGAGCTCTTCGAATGAGGGGATGGGCGTGTCGCTGCATGAGTCCTCCTGTCGCTGATCGAGGACAGCTCCTGCATCCGCGCGCGTGGCCGCTCGCGCGTGACGTCGACGAGACGTGACGGATGTATCTAGAAGAACGCGAAAACGGGCGCATATCTGACAAGCCGGCGAACGACGGTCGCTGCGGCTACTCGAAAGCGAACGGTCCCTGCATCGCAGTCGCCGCGAGCCGCACCCCCGAGATCAGGGTGAAGGCAGTCAGAACGGCAGGCATACTCTTCATGCGTTTTCTCCTCGCCGCAGTTGGACGCCGCCGCTCGTCATGTGCGCTCCGACCTCTCATGCAGAAAGGCGTCGAAGAACCGACACGCTCGCGTTGATCCGCCTCGTATTGGCCGCGAACAGGTCGTCTATACTCGGACGCGAGGTCTCTTTGGGGCGGAACGATGGCCGACGATGTCACCGCTCTCATCGATGCGGCGAACAACGGCGATGTGCGAGCGTTGCAGGGCTTGTTCGTTCACGTCTACGACGAACTGAAGCGGCTCGCGCGACGGCAACTCGCCGCGTCGGCGGCGCCGACGCTGAACACGACCGGCCTCGTCCACGAGGCTTATCTCAAGCTCGTCGGACCGGATGGGCGCAGCCTGCATGGGCGCGCGCATTTTTTCGCCCTCGCGGCAAAGGCGATGCGCCAGATCGTGATCGACCATGCGCGTGCTCGTCTGACCGAGAAGCGGGGCGGCGAGCACCTGCAGATGGTGCCGCTCGACGAAGGGCTGGAGGTTGCCGATGGCGAACTGCCGCCGGACGAATTGCTGCGCCTCGATGACGCGCTCGCCTTGCTGGAAGCCGAGGAACCGCGGCTCGCGCAGATCGTCGAGTTGCGCTTCTTCGCCGGGCTCGGGCTGGCCGAGATCGCTCTGCTGCAATCGATGAGCGAACGCACCGTCAACCGTGACTGGCGCCGAGCGAAAGCGCAGCTCTACGCCAGCCTGCATCCAGACGCCTGAGTGGCCTCGCGATGAAGCGCGAGCGCGTCAGTGAGCTGTTCGAACAGGCCATCGACATGGCGCCGGGCGATCGCGCCGCCTGGCTCGCCGAGCAATGCGCACACGATGCGGGCCTGCTCGCCGAAATCGAACGCCTGCTGCGTGCCGATGCGATGGCACAGCGCTTCATGGAGCAACCGCCAGCATTGATCGCGGGGGCAGCGGCGTCCGCTGCGGCACCTTGCGCGAGCGACGTCGTGCCACCTGCGTTCGGCGCCTATCGCATCGTGCGTTCGCTCGGCCAGGGCGGCATGGGCGAAGTCTGGCTGGCCGAACGCAATGATGGTGAATTCGAGCAACGCGTAGCGATCAAGCAGGTCGCGTATCCGACACCCGGGCTGCTGCTGCGCTTCCGCCAGGAACGGCAGATCCTCGCGCGGCTGGAACACCCGAACATCGCGCGTTTGATCGACGGCGGCCTCGCTGCGGATGCGACGCCGTATCTGGTCATGGAATTCGTCGAAGGCGTGCCGATCACCGACTACGTGCGCGCGCACGCACTCGATCTGCCCGGCTGCCTGCGTCTGTTCCTGCACGTCTGCGCTGCGGTGCAGTACGCGCACCAGAGCCTGGTCGTGCATCGCGACCTGAAGCCGTCGAACATCTTCGTGACGGCCGATGGCACCCCGAAACTGCTCGATTTCGGCATTGCCAAAGTACTGACCACGACCGACGCCGGCGCGCCGACACAGACGATGGCGCGCCTGCTGACCCCCGACTACGCTGCGCCCGAGCAATTCCAAGGCGGCGCGATCACGACGGCCACCGACGTCTATGCACTCGGTGTGGTGCTGTACGAGCTGCTCGCCGGACGAAGGCCGCCGCGTTCGTCGGCAGGCGACAGCACGGACACGTCGCACGCGGCCACCGCCGTGCTGCCGCCGAGCGCCGCGCTCGAGCACGCGACTTCGACGATCAGCCGACGTGCGTTGCGCGGCGATGCGGATCGCATCGTGCTGACCGCGCTCGCGCGTGACCCGCGCCGGCGTTATCCGTCTGCCGAGGCTCTGGCCGCAGATATTCAGCGCTTTCTCGATGGCCGTCCGATCGCGGCGCGCGGCGATGGCAAAGGCTATCGCCTGCGCATGTTCGTGCGGCGTCATCGCTACGCCCTCGGCGCGGCGGTGATCGTGTTCGCGGTGTGCATCGCCGCGACCCTGGTGAGTCAGTGGCAGGCGCGCATTGCGCGCGAGCTGGCGACGCGAGCCGAAGCGGCGCAACAGTTTCTGGTCGGCGTCTTCGAGCAAGCCAATCCGGACCAGAACAAAGGCGGCGCGATCTCGGCACAGTCCCTGCTCGAAAAAGGTGAACTCCAGCTCAGCAGCGACCAGTCGCGGCAGCCAGCGATCCAGGCGGACCTGACCGGCCTGATCGGCGCACTGTATTGGAACATCGGCGACTACGAACGCGCCGAATCCCTGATCGGCAAAGCGGTGGCGATGGCGGCCGACCCGCGCGTTCCGGACGAAATCAAGGCGCGCAATTTCGGCCGGCTGGCGTCGATCGAGAATGACAAGCGCAAGTTCGATGCGACGATCGAGCACGCGGGGCGCGCGCTGGATCTGGCCAAACGCGCCGGCAGCGCTGGTACGCGCGATGCCATCGACGCGCGGCGCGTGATGGCCTTGGCCATGGTCGGCCAGGGTCGTGCCAAGGATGCGGTACCGCTGCTGCGCGAGGTGCTCGCGCAGGACCGCCTCAGTGGTGGCGACCGCAGCGGCCCGGTCGCACTCGACCTGTATTTGCTGGGCGAGGCGCTCGACGAGTTGTCCAGCTACGGCGAAGCCGAAACGCTGCTGCGCGAAGGCATCGCCACGGCACGCGAGGTCCATGGCAATCTTCACAGCAGCGTCGCGAACGGACTGAATGAGCTCGGCCTCATGCTCGGCCACAAGGGCGATGTCGATGCATCCGAAGCGCCGCTGCGCGAGGCTCTCGAGATCAATCGCCAGCTTTACGGCGCCAATCATCGCGAAACACTGGTATCGCGTTCGAATCTGCTGCGCGTGCTCGAAAACCAGGGCCGCTTCGAGGAGGCACTGCAGGGCCGGCTCGAAGTGCTGAAAGCGACCGAGGCGATCGGCGATGCGCGGCCGGAACAAGTGGCCTATGCGCACAACTTCATTGCGCTCGATTATCGCAACCTCGGTCGCGCCGTCGAGGCCGAGCAGGCATCGCGCGCGGCATTGGCCGTGTGGGCCAAGGTACAAGGCTCGAACGACGAATGGGACAGCGCCGATCCGATGCGCGGGCTGGCGCAGGCATTGCAACTGCAGGGCCGCTTCGGCGAAGCGGAGGCCGCCTACCGCGCCGCGCTCGCCGTCGAAGCCAGGCACGAGCCGGCGAATTCGCATTGGCTGAACCGTGATCGCGGCTTCCTCGGCGAATTGCTGCGTCTCCAGCATCGGCACGCTGATGCTCTTCAGGAATTGCGCGAAGCCAGTGCGGCCATCAGCGTAGCGAGTGGGAACAGCGATCCGATCTTCTGCGTGCTGCAGTCGCAACTGGCCGAGGCCGAACTGGATGCCGGCGACGCCGACGCGGCCTTGAGGATCGCTACGCGTGCGCTCGACATGGCACGCAGCGCATTGCCGCCGCGCAATTACCGACTGGGCGGTCCGTTGTTCGCACAAGCGCGGGCGGAACTCGCAAACGGCCACGCCGCACGCGCCGAGCCGCTGCTGCGCGAAACACTCGCCGTGCGCCATCCGCCCTATCCCGGCGACGACTTGCGCGTACTCGAAGTCAAGGCGAGCCTGATCGGCGCCTTGATCGTGCTGCAACAGGACACGGAAGCCCGCTCATTGCGCAGCGAGATCGAGCCGCTGTTGAAGGCCTCTCCTTCGCCGTATGCGAACGATCTGCTCGCACGTCTGGCGTTGCATTGAAGCGACTGGAAGGTCGCGAAGGCTCAGCGGGCAGTATCACCGCAGTCGCCATTCGGGCATGGCTGCGTTTCGATCTGCACGGTCGTGTGGCTGATGCGGAAACGTTCGAGCAGCACGGCCTGGATCGAGCGGATGACCTGGTCGTGCGCGATCCCTTCGACCGGATTGGCATGCAAGGTCGCGACGTGATAACCGCCGGCCAGTTGCCATACGTGGACATGATGCACGTCGCGTACGCCGGCTGCCTCGCTTTTCAGCGCATCGCTGACCCGTTCCGCATCGATGCCTTCGGGCGCGCCTTCGAGCAGGATGTGGGCGGAACGCCGCAACAGCCGCCAGGCGCTGCCGAGAATCAGCAGCGACACCAGCACCGATACGACCGGATCAGACCATAGCCAGCCGTACCAGCGGATCAGCAGTGCAGCGATCACTGCCCCGAGCGAGCCGAACAAGTCGCCGAGCACATGCAGGCGCGCGCTCGCCGTGTTGAGATCGTCGTGATCGTGATCCGACAACACGAACAACACAAACGCATTCACCAGCAGCCCCGCCAGGGCGACGACGAACATCGTGCCGGACAGGATCGGCTGCGGGTCGGACAGGCGCATCAGCGCCTCGACGACGATCCAGACGACAAGGGCGAACTGGATCAGCGCATTGCTGTAGCCGACCAGTACCTCGAGCCGCACATACCCAAAGCTTCGACGCGCGTCGGCCGGCTTGCGCGAGTAGTGCGCGCCCAGCCACGCAAACAACAGTGCGGCGGTGTCGACGAGCATGTGGCCGGCGTCGGCAAGCAGCGCGAGCGAGCCGGACAGCCAGCCGCCGATCGCTTCAACAATCAGCGTGCAAGCGGTCAGCGCGAATGCGATCAGCAGGCGTCGCTCGCGCAGATCGCCTGCGTGAACATGGCTGTGCGCGTGATCGTGGCTCATGGGCAGGAGGATTCAACGGATGCAATGCCGGCGATGCTAGGCAGCATCGACACGGTTACACAATCACAGCCGGTGACCGTCGCGGAACGCTGCCTCAATGACTGCAGGCCGCATCGTGCACGTGACCGTGCGACAGGCGCAGATTGGTCAGGTGCGAGAGCGCGACCAGCGTACCGCCGAGCGCGACCAGCACCGCATGCAGGGAAGCGCCGTCCTCGTGGTCGATGACCATGCCGGCGAGTAGCAAGAGCAGGCCGGGGGCGAGGAACCAGAACGCACGGAAGCGCTGATGCCGGCGATAGCCGGTGATCAGCGTCGTCAATGCCAGCACGCTCGCAAACGCGACGAAGGTGCGCTCGAAGCGGTGGTCGGCAAGAAAGCCCAGTCCGAGTGCCGGCAGCACCGCAATCACCAGCGGCAGCGCTGCGCAATGAACCGCGCACAGGAACGATGCCGTGGCACCGAAGCGGTCGGCCAAGCGTGTCATCAACGAGGGGCGCTGCGGTTGTGCGTTCATCGGTCTGCACTCACGTTATAACATAACTCAAAAGGCTGCAAGAGCCCGCGATGACCTTTCAAACAGGCGCATCGGGTGCTTTGCGACATGACTTCCAGCATGCATCGCCGGCGTCGTTATAGTTATATTATAACGTTTCAATCGCATCCCTCCTTTTTCTCAAGGTCCAGCCCCTCCCCATGAAGAAGACCGCACTCGCCCTGTGCATCGGCGTCGTTTTTTCCCATTCCGGCGCGGCCTTGGCCACCGACGAGGCCGACACGCAGGCATCGCCGCAGTTGAGCGTGGCCGACAATGACCAGGGCGCGGCCTCGACCGCGCGCAACGCGAAGAGCAAGTCGACCGCCGCGCAGCAGGGCGACACCACGCTCGGGACGGTCAGCGTGGTCGGCAAACTCGACGAAGCGCGCAACCAGCTCTCACCGGACGTGGGCAGCAGTCAATATGTATTCGACCGCAAGGCGATCGACCAACTGCCGCTGGGCGATGCGACTTCACTGAACCAGGTGCTGCTGCGCGCGCCGGGTGTCGTCGATGACTCGTACGGCCAGTTGCATGTGCGCGGCGACCATGCCGACCTGCAGTACCGCATCGACGGCGTGATCGTGCCGGAAAGCATCAGCGGATTCGGCCAGACCCTCGACACGCGCGTGATCGACAACCTGTCGTTCCTGACCGGCGCCCTGCCCGCTCAATACGGTTACCGCACGGCCGGCGTCGTCGACATCACGACGAAGTCAGGCAACAACGGCAAGGACACCGACTCGGTCGGCGGCAGCGTCGGCCTGACCGCCGGCTCGTTCGGCAGCTGGAATCCGAATGCGACGGTCTTCGGCAACGAAGGGCCGTGGAGTTTCTTCCTCACCGCGAACTATCTGCAGAACGATATCGGCATCGAGAATCCGACCTCTTCGCGCGACGCGATCCACGATCACACAAACCAGTTCAAGAGCTTCGGTTACCTGTCCTACCTGCTGAACGACTCCGCACGCCTCAGTTTCATGTTCGGCGCGACCAACAATCGCTTCCAGATTCCGAACAACCCGAACCAGGCACCGGTCTTTCAACTCGACGGTATCAGCGATTTCGATTCGCGCAATCTCGACGAACGCCAGCAGGAACAGACCCGCTTCGGCGTGCTCGCGCTGCAAGGCGAACTCGGTACGACGAACTACCAGGTGTCGTTCGGCCAGCGCTACACCCGCGTGAACTATCAGCCGGATCCGATCGGAGATCTGATCTTCAACGGCGTCGCCGGCACGATCGGCCGTGCCAACCGCGCGAATACGCTGCAGGCCGACTTCTCGACGCCATTCGGCGATGCGCACACGGTTCGCTACGGCCTTTATGCCAGCGAGGAACATCCGATCTCTAACAGTACCTCGCAGGTGTTCCCGGCCGACGCCGACGGCAACCAGACCAGCACGACGCCGATCACGATCATCGACAATGCGCCGCACATCACTGCGCGCACCTACGGGCTGTACCTGCAGGACGAATGGCAGCTAAGCGACACGCTGACGATGAACTATGGCGTCCGTGGCGACAAGGTCGACGCCTTTGTGAAGGAGAGCCAGCTCAGTCCGCGCCTCGGCCTGGTCTATCAGCTGACCGATACGACGACGCTGCATGCCGGCTACGCGCGCTACTTCACGCCACCGCCAACGGAACTGATCGGACAGACCGACATCGCCCTGTTCCAGGGAACGACCAACGCGTTGCCGTCGAACGTGAATGCCGAGACGTTGTCGGAACGCTCGAACTACTACGACGCAGGCATCTCGCAAAAGATCGGCAGCGACCTCACCCTCGGCCTCGATCTGTACTACCGCAAGGTGCACAACCTGCTCGACGAAGGTCAATTCGGCGCGGCTTTGATCTTCTCGCCGTTCAACTACGATCAAGGCAAGGTGCGTGGAGCGGAATTCACCGCGAATTACGACCATGATGGCTTGTCGGCCTTCTTCAACCTGTCCTCGAGCCGCGCCGAAGGCAAGGATGTCGTCACCGGCCAGTACAATTTCGATCCGGACGAACTCGTCTATATCGCGACGCACTGGGTGCACCTCGATCACGACCAGCGCCTGACTTCGTCCGGCGGTGTCAGCTACGACTGGAGCGGCTACCGGGTCGGCGCTGACTACCTGTATGGCTCCGGCCTGCGCGCGGATTTCGCCAACAGTGCGCATCTGCCGCAGTACTACAGCGTCAATCTGTCGGTCGCCCATGCGTTCGCCCTGCCCGCGATGGGCAAGGTCGACATGCGCCTGACCGCCATCAACGTGACCGATCGCGTCTACGAGCTGCGCGACGGCTCCGGCATTGGGGTCGGCGCGCCTCAATTCGGGGCGAGACGCGGCCTCTATCTCGGCCTGCAAAAGGATTTCTGATCATGGCGCGGTGAACGCGACGGGTGCCGCGCGGGACGGCACCCGCTGCGGAGCGTTGACAATTGTTTACCCCGCCCGCGCTGCGCGGCCTCGACGCGCGCACAGCTGCCAATTGCCGCCGTATCGCACTGCCCTGATCCGCTCTGGCTGCTGTATCGCAGCATGACAAGAAATTTATTCCCCAGCATGATGTAAACGTTTACATGCGGGTATCCGGGGGCGACGGGGCGTGAGCGTGACCATCAAAGACGTGGCCAGGGCCGCCGGCGTGTCTGTCGCCTCGGTCTCGCGCGCATTGAACGGTCATGACAACGTGACCGGCGAGACACGCAAGCGCATCCAGGATGCTGCCGATCGCCTGCGCTACATGCCGAACGGCGCCGCGCGCAGCCTGATCACGCAGCGCACGCAAACGATCGGCGCGGTGCTGCCGGACCTGCATGGCGAGTTCTTCTCCGAGCTGATCCGCGGCATGGACGCTGCTGCACGCACGCGCGGCTTGCACCTGCTCGTATCGAGTTCGCACGGCTCCGCGTCGGAAGTCGGCGACGTGTTGCGCACATTGCGCGGTCGCGTCGACGGCGTGCTGATCATGTCACCGCACGCAGATGCGGACATGCTCGCAGCCAACCTGCCCGCCGCGCTGCCGACCGTGCTGATGAACACGCGCGTGCCGGGGGGCAAGTACGTGTCGCTGTCGATCGACAACTACGGCGGCGCCTACATGATGACGCAGCATCTGGTGCATCACGGCTATCGCCGCATCGCCTTCATCGGCGGCCCGGCCAACAACTTCGATGCCGACGAACGCCTGCGTGGCTACCGCGATGCCCTCGCCAAACTTCTGCCGAAACACGATGCGTCCGTGCTGCCCGGCGATTTCAGCGAGGAATCGGGCTATCGCGCCGGCCTCGCCCTGCGCGACCTCGCACAACGCCCCGAAGCGATCTTCGCCGCCAACGACATGATGGCGATCGGCTGCCTGTTCGCGCTCAGCGAGCTCGGGCTTCGGGTTCCGGACGACATCGCCCTCGCCGGTTTCGATGACATCCCTATCGCGCGCTTCGTTAGTCCGCCACTGACGACGATGCGCGTGCGCATCGCGGACATGGGTTCGCAGGCTCTGCAGCGCCTGGCCGAAGCCATCGACGGCCAACCGCAGCCGCAACTGGCCCACGAGATTGGCTGCAGCCTCGTCATCCGCCACTCGTGCGGCGCTGCAGCCCAGCCGCACACCGACACCAGTTGATCGACCGCAAACCCACAAGAGCAGATCGCACACGAGCAATTCTTGCCTCACTACTGTTCATACCTCCGGGGAGGAGCACTCGATGAAAGCACGCAGCAACACCACCCATCCCATGCAGCGAAAACTGCTGGTCTGCGCACTCGTAAGTTGCCTCGGTCTCGCCGCACCGAGCGTGTTTGCGCAGAGCACCGGCGCCACGGTGCGCGGACAGGCCGCGGCCGGCGCCGAAGTCACTGCGACGAATGTGGAAACAGGCCTGGTCCGTCACACCAAGGTCACGTCCGACGGAAGCTACGCGTTGGCAGGGCTGCCACCCGGCACCTATCGCGTCGATGCGGGCCCGGGCACCGAACGCACGGTGACCCTGACCGTTGCTTCGACAGCGACGCTGGATCTGGCGGCCGGCGGAGCCGCCCCCAGCGGTGGTACACAGCTTGAAGGCGTCATCGTCAACGCGAACACGCTGGCCGAAGTGAAGACCTCGGAAGTCGGTGACACGATCTCGCTGCAACAGATAAGAACGATTCCGCAGATCACGCGAAACTTTCTCGAATTCGCCGATACCGTGCCCGGGATGGCGTTCTCGCGAGACCCGGCCACCGGCCAGACGTCACTGCGCGGCGGTGCGCAGTCGGCCAATAACATCAACGTCTATGTCGATGGCGTCGGCCAGAAGAACTATGTCTTGCAAGGCGGCATTACCGGTCAGGATTCGAGTCGAGGCAATCCGTTCCCGCAGCTCGGCATCGCCGAGTACAAGGTCATCACGCAGAACTACAAGGCTGAGTACGACCAGCTCAGCAGCGCTGCGGTGACGGCGGTCACCAAGTCGGGCACGAACGAATTCCACGGCGAGGTGTTTGGCGACTACACCGATCAGGACTGGCGCTCAAAGTATCCGAGCGAACTTTCATCGGGCAAGAAAGTGGACTCGCAGGAACAAAACTACGGCCTGTCGCTCGGCGGTCCGATCATGAAGGACCTCGCGCACTTCTTCTTCACCTATGAAGGCAAAGACTTCAATACGCCGGTCGCGGTGACTGCGCCGTCCTCCGGCATCCCAGGTCCGCTGCCGCCCGGTGTGCTCGACGAGTTCGGCCCGGCCTCGGTGACGTTCCATGAGGACCTCTACTTCGGCAAGATCGACTGGGAACCGACGGACCGCGATCTGGTCGAACTGACCGGCAAATATCGCGACGAGACGCAATTGCAGAACGTCGGCGGCAGCCAGGCGCCCTCCTTCGGCAGCAATGGCGTGAACAACGAGAAGCGCGCAGACCTGCGTTGGCAGCACACGGCCGATAGCTGGCTGAACGATGTGCACCTGACCTATGAAGACACCGAGTGGGGTCCGCGGCCATTGAGCAATGGCTATGCGTCCTTCTACACCGATCCGGCCCATGCCGATGCGCTGATCCTGCAGACCGGCGCCGGGGCGAACTACCAGAACAAGGGCCAGAAAGGCCCATCGATCCAGGACGACTTCAGCCTGACCGACTTGCACTGGATGGGCGACCATCTGGTCAAGTTCGGCGTTAAGTACAAAGAGATCAAGCTCAGCACACAGGAAATCAATCCTGCCAATCCACAGTTCTTCTACGACGTGACGGCCGACGGCACCAGCACGGTTCCGTACAAAGCGTTCTTCGGCGTACCACTGTCCGGCGTTGGCAACGGCACGTCAGAGTCGAAAAGCAAGCAGCTCGGCCTGTACCTGCAGGATGACTGGGCCGTCAACGACAAATTGACCTTGAATCTTGGCGTGCGCTGGGACTACGAAAAAACCCCGTCCTATCTTGACTATGTCACGCCGGCCGATGTCGTCAGCGCGCTGCAAGGCTGGCCGAACATCAACAATGCGAACTCGGGCATCAACATCAACAATTACATCAGCAACGGCCACAATCGCAGTGCGCCGACCGACGAATGGCAGCCGCGCCTCGGCTTCTCCTACGACCTCGGCGCTGATGAACAACACGTCATCATCGGCGGCGTCGGCCGCTCCTATGACCGCGACAGCTACGACTATCTGCAGCTCGAGCGTTCCAAGGCCACGTTCCCGTCCTACAACATCTTCTTCAACTCGCCTGACGGCCGCAGTTGCGACACTACGCAGGCCAACTGCGTCCCCTGGGATCCGCGCTTCTACTCGGTCGGCAATCTGCAGGGCCTGGTCAGCCAGAGCGGCGGCGGTCGCGAGATCGACATGATCAATAACAACCTGAAGGTGCCCTACTCCGACCAGGCCAGTCTCGGCATGCGCAACAAGGTCGGTGACTGGAACACCAGCGTGATCATTTCGCGCATCGTCAGCAAGGATGGTTTTGCGTTCACGCTTGGCAACCGGCGCGCAGACGGTTCGTTCTGGGGCACCGGCGAAAATGGCGACTACGGCCAACCGTGGGGCTTCGGCATTCCCGGCTTCGGCAGCCTGATCATCGGCAACAACGGCATCCAGACCAAGAGCAACTCACTGCTGCTCTCGCTGGAAAAGCCGTATACGAAGGAATCGGGCTGGTACGCGACGATCGCCTACACGTACACCGATGCGACGGAAAACCGCAAGGATGCCGGCGCTGGCGGCAACCAGTACGCGCTGGACGAGCCAGACATCGCCTCGTATCCATTCCTCGATTCATACCTGGTTCCGAAGCATCGCCTCGTCGCGGCAGGCGCCATCGATGGCCCTGGCAGCATGACGTACTCGGGAAAAATCGTGCTGGCCACACCCGGTGCCTACTCGGATATCGCGTGCTTCGGTGCAGCCTCCCATTGCGTCCCCGCTGCAGCGCATCCGCCGGGTGCCAGCTTCTTGCTCGGAGGCCCAATCTTCGGCACCCGCGAGATCGATCTGGCGATCAACAAGGACATCGATCTGACCGGCGGCCTGATGATGTACATCCGCGGTGACATCCTGAATGCGTTCAACTTCAAGAACTACTCGGACTATGCCGTCAACTGGGGTTCCAATGGCGTCTACAACCCGAACATCAAGTTCAACAAGTCCGGCAACATGTACACCATTCCACGCACCTTCAAGCTGACATTGGGCTTCAGGTTCTGATGCAATACGCGCCGTCGTCTTGCAGTCGCGGCGCGCCATTCCGCTCAACTTGCTCCACGCTCGGGAGCCGGCCATCCAGGGATTCTGGATGGCCGGATTTTTGACCTCGCCCCTCCATCCACGTGCATCGCCTACAATCCAGCCAGTGCCTTTCCACTACCGAACTCCGGCCTCGCGTCTGGCCATACTCTTTCTCGCCCTGGCCGTGTTCGTGCTGGGCGCTTGTCATCGCGAAGAACCCGAAGTCCCACGCGTACCCGTCACGCCGCTGCTGCGTCCACCGCTGACGCCGCTGTTCGACGATATCGAGAAGCGCACCTTCGATTACTTCTGGCAGACCGCCGATCCCGAGAGCGGCCTGATCCCGGACCGCTATCCGTTCACGGAACCTTTTTCAAGCGTCGCCGCAATCGGCTTCGGCTTGACCGCCTATGGCATCGGCGTCGAGCGCGGCTACGTCACGCGCGATCAGGCAACGCAGCGCACGCTGCTGACGCTGCGCTACCTCGAAGGTCTGCCGCAGGGTTCGCGCGCCGACGGCATGGCCGGCTATCGCGGGTTCTACTATCACTTCCTCAACATGCAGAGCGGCGCGCGCTTCGCCGACTGGGTCGAGCTGTCCTCGGTCGATACCGCCCTGTTGCTCGGTGGCGTGCTGTTTTCGCAATCGTACTTCGACCAGGACAATCCCGGCGAAGCGGAAATCCGCCGTCTCGCCGACACCATTTATCGTCGCGTCGAGTGGCCCTGGATGCAGGCGCGCCCGCCGCTGATCGCGATGGGCTGGTATCCCAAGCAAGGCTACATCCCGTACGACTGGGAGGGCTACAACGAAGGCATGCTGCTCTACATCCTCGCGCTCGGCTCGCCGACGCAGGCGATCGGCACCGATGCCTGGAGTGCATGGACAAAAAGCTACTCGCGCACGTGGGGCACGTTCCAGGAGCAGGAATATCTCGCCTTCGCGCCGTCGCTCGGACATCAGTATTCGCATGTCTGGGTCGACTTTCGCGGCATCCGCGACGCGTACATGCGCGAGCGCGGCTTCGACTATTTCGAGAACAGCCGCCGCGCGACGTATGCACAGCGCGCCTATGCGATCGCGAATCCGATGGGCTGGAAGCTCTACGGCCAGAATGTCTGGGGCTTGACCGCGAGCGACGGGCCGCAAGGCGCGAACCTCGACTACGAAGGCGGCCTGCGCGAGTTCCGCCACTACTCCGCACGTGGCGCCGGTCTCGCCGATGCGTTCGACGACGGCACGATCGCGCCGACCGCAGCCGCCGCTTCGTTGCCGTTCGCGCCGGAGATCGTGATCCCGGCGGTCGAAGAGATGCACAAGTTGTATGGCAACCAGATTTACTCGAAGTACGGCTTCCTCGACGCGTTCAATCCGAGCTTCACGTATGACGTGCCGCTGAAGACCGGTCAGCTGATCCCCGGCTTCGGCTGGGTTGCCAGCGACTACATCGGCATCGATGAAGGTCCGATCATCACGATGATTGAAAACTACCGCAACGACTTCGTCTGGAACGTGATGAAGAAAAACCCGTACATCCGCAAGGGTCTGCAGCGCGCGGGTTTCAACGGCGGCTGGCTCGACGAGGCGGCCAAGGTGGAAGGCGCTTCGGCGAAAGCCGCGAAATGAATTCGTTGCATCGCGAAACCCTGCTTGTGTCCCCTCTCCTCCGAACGCAGCCTGTGGGAGAGAGTTGCGGTAGGCGGGCGGGGGATCGGTCTTCGCATCATCGTCGGCTCGCTGAAGCGAACGTCACCCTCTGCAAGAGCAAGCATGCCGAACAATGAATTCCTCGCAGCGCGAAACCCGGCTTGTGCCCCCTCTCCTCCAAGCGCAGCTTGGGGGAGAGGGTTGGGGTGAGGGGGCGGGGGATCGGTCCTCGTATCATCGTCGGCTTGCCGAAGCGAAATTCAGGCTCTGCGAAAGCGAGCGCGCCGAGTTCGGCAGCGCCGCATATCCCTCCTGCCCCGCCCCCTCACCCAGCCCTCTCCCCCAAGGAAGGAGCTGTTGGGGGAGAGGGCTGAAGCATGTCTTCGCCTGCTTGACGATCTGCTCGGCATCGATGATCGCCAGCAGTTGCAGCAAACCCTCCGCCGACATCACCGTCATCAAGTTCTGGGCGATCGGCCGCGAAGCCGAAGTCGTGCCGACCCTGCTCGCCGACTTCGAGCGCGAACATCCGGGCGTCCGCGTCGAGGTACAGGCACTGCCGCTGACGGCGGCGCATGAAAAGTTGCTGACTGCGTTTGCCGGCGATGCGCTGCCGGACATCGGTCAGCTCGGCAATACGTGGCTGCCCGAACTCGCCACGCTCGGTGCGCTGGCGCCGCTGCAGGCGCTGGTCGACGCGTCGGCGGTGATCAAGCCCGACGACTACTTCGCAGGGATCTGGGACACGAACGTGATGGACGGACGTCTGTACGGGGTGCCCTGGTACGTCGATACGCGCCTGGTGTTCTATCGCACGGACCTGCTCGCCAAAGCCGGATTCGATCATCCGCCACGGAACTGGACCGAATGGCAGGCGCAGCTCACTGCGGTCAAGCAACAGGCTGGCGCGGACAAATACTCGATCCTGCTGCCGCTCAACGAATTCGAGTCGCTGATCAATTTCGCCGTGCAGCAGCCCGATCTGCTGCTGCGCGACAACGGCACGCGCGGCAACTTCGAGAGTGCCGGATTCCGCCGTGCCTTCGCCTACTACGTCGACATGTTCGGCCGAGGCTGGGCACCGCGCATGAGCGACACACAGATTTCCAACGTCTGGGACGAATTCGCCAACGGCTTCTACGCGTTCTACATCACCGGTCCCTGGAACGTCGGCGAGTTCAAGCGGCGCCTGCCCGCCCGCGTGCAGAACGATTGGGCTACCGCCGCGATACCGGGGCCCGACGGTCCCGGCGCCGCGATCGGCGGCGGCAGCAGTCTCGTCATGTTCGAAAGCTCCAAGCACAAGCGCGAAGTCTGGCAGCTGATCGAATTCCTTTCGACGCCGCGGCAGCAGCAACGCCTGCACGAGCTTTGCGGCGACCTGCCGCCGCGGCGCAGCGCCTGGGCCGCGCCCGCCTTGGCCGACGATGTCTACGCGAAAGCATTCCGCGACCAGCTCGAACGTGTCGTGCCGCCGCCGAAGGTTCCGGAGTGGGAGCGCATAGCGCAGGAAGTACGCCTCGCGGCAGAACGCGCGATTCGCGGCGGTCAGCCTGCCGATCAGGTCCTGCACGATCTGGATGTGCGCACGGATGCGATCCTGGAAAAGCGCCGCTGGATCCTTGCACGACGGAATGCATCGCCATGAACGAACGTCGCATGGCATGGCTGTTCGCAGGACCGGCTCTGGTCGTCATCGGTGCGTTCTTCTTCATCCCGGTGCTGGCGGCTTTCGCACTGAGCCTGACCGACTTCGATCTGTATTCGCTGGCTGACCTGCACAACCTTCGCTTCGTAGCCTTTGGCAATTACCTCGACATCCTGCGTACCCCGCTGTTCTGGAAGTCGCTGCTGAACACGTTCTATTTCGTCGGCGTCGGCGTGCCGCTTTCGATCGCAACCTCGCTCGGCGCCGCGCTGTTGCTCGATTCCAAGCTGGCACGCTTCAAGGGTTTTTTCCGCACCGCACTGTTCGCGCCGGTGGTGACCACGGTGGTCGCGGTCGCCGTGATCTGGCGCTACCTGCTGCACACGCGCTACGGCCTGATCAACTACACGCTGGCGCATTTCGGCATCGCGCCGATCGACTGGCTCGGCGATCCGCACTGGTCGATGCCGGCGATCATCCTGTTCGCCGTGTGGAAGAACTTCGGCTACAACATGATCATCCTGCTCGCCGCGCTACAGAGCATTCCGGGCGATCTCTACGAGGCCGCCCGGATCGACGGCGCCCACTTCGCGCAACAGTTGCGCCACATCACGCTGCCGATGCTGCGGCCGGCGCTGCTGCTGGTGTCGATCATCACGATCTCGGGCTATTTCCAGCTGTTTGCCGAACCGTATGTGATGACGCGCGGCGATCCGCTGCAGAGCACGGTCAGCGTGCTGTACTTCATGTACGAGGAAGGCTTCAAGTGGTGGAGCCTCGGGCGCGCTGCGGCGATCGCATTCCTGCTGTTCGCGCTGATCCTCGGCGTGACGAGCCTGCTGTTGCGCCTTGGCCGGCGCCGAGGCATCGCATGAAGAGTTCGCTGTGGCAGAAGGCGATCGTCAACGGACTGTTGATAGCCGGTGCATTCATCACGCTGTTTCCACTGCTGTGGATGCTGTCGGTTTCGTTCATGCAGCGCGGCGAGGCAAGTACATTTCCGCCGCCGCTACTGCCGGCACACGCGACGCTGGCGAACTACCACGAACTGTTCGAGCGCGCGGGCATGGGGCGTTTCTTGTTCAACAGCGTGCTGATTGCCAGCGCGACGACTCTGTTTTCGCTGTTGTTCAATCTGGCTGCCGGCTATGCCTTCGCGAAGCTGCGCTTCGCCGGCCGCGAGCGCGTCTTCCAGGGATTGCTCGGCGCCCTGGTCATTCCGGGCCAGGTCGCGATGATTCCGCTGTTCCTGATCATGAAATGGCTCGGCCTGGTCAACAGTTACGGCGGCGTGATCGTGCCGGCACTGGCCGGCGTGTTCGGCATTTTTCTGGTGCGCCAGTACGCGCAATCGATCCCGAACGACCTGCTTGAAGCCGCGCGCATCGACGGTGCCGGAGAACTTCGCATCTTCGCAACGATTGTGCTGCCGCTGCTGAAGCCGATCGTGGTGACCCTGGCGATCTTCACCTTCCTTGCCAGCTGGAACGACTTCATGTGGCCGCTGATCGTGCTCAACGACCAGGCCTGGCAGACCGCGCCGGTCGCGCTGGCCGGCCTCTCGCGCGAGCACGTGCAGGACAACGAGCTGATGATGGCCGGTTCCGTTGTCACGATCATTCCGGTGCTGCTGCTGTTCCTCGTGCTGCAGCGGCATTACATCCAGGGTTTGCTGTTGGGGAGTGTGAAGGGGTGATCCGGACGATTCCGATGTTTGCCGGTAGGGCTTTGCCGAGGATGTTTGCTCTTGCCACAGCGCTGGCGTGCGTCACAGCCCATGCCGGTGAGGCACGCGTCCTCGACTCGTTCGCCGACACGAGCGCATGGAGCGCCGCAGCTTCCGACCAGGTGGACGCGCACGTGCGTCCGTCGCAGGACGCTCTCTGCCTCGACTTTGATTTCCACGGCGTCTCCGGCTACGCGGCGATGCGCCGGAAGCTGCCGATCGACTATCCGGCCAACTACGAGTTCTCATTCCGCGTGCGCGGCGATGCGCCAGACAATGCGTTGCAGTTCAAACTCGCCGACGCGAGCGGCGACAACGTCTGGTGGGTCAATCGGCCTGACTTCACGTTTTCTCACGACTGGACCGACCAGCGCTACAAGAAACGCCAGGTCGATTTCGCCTGGGGTCCGACCAAGGACAAGACGCTGCGCCACAGCGACAGCGTCGAGTTCACGATCTATGCCGGGCATGGCGGCAAAGGTTCGGCCTGCTTCGACCAGCTCGATTTGCGTGAACTGCCGGTGCCGCCAGCGAGCTGGCCGCGACCTGTCGCACGTGCCTCATCCGAACGGCACGATGCGTCTGCTGCCGCCGCGGTCGATGGCGATGCGACGACGGCATGGCGCAGCCGCAACAGCGGCGAACAGAACCTGACGCTGGACCTGGGGACCAAGCGCGAATTTGGCGGCCTCGTGCTGCATTGGTCTGGCGGCGCATTCGCCTCGCGCTACGACATCGAACTCTCCGACGATGGCACGCGCTGGCGCAAGGTTCGCCGTGTTGATGCGGGCAACGGCGGCGTCGATCCCTTGTATCTGCCGGAATCGGATGCACGCTACGTGCGCCTCGATCTGCACGACGGACCGACGGCGTTGTACGCGCTCGCCGACGTCGAGATCAAGGATCTCGCCTTCGGTGCATCGGCCAATTCGTTCTTCTCCGAGCTCGCCAAAGCCGCGCCACGCGGCCGCTATCCGCGCGGCTTCTACAACGAACAGACTTACTGGACCGTCGTCGGCCTCGATGGCGGGCATGAGACCGGCCTGTTCTCCGAGGACGGCGCGCTCGAAGTCGCGCGCGGCGGTTTCTCGGTCGAGCCATTCGTGCTCGATGAGCAATCGAATCTCGTCAGTTGGGCCGACGGCGAAACGCAGCAATCACTGCTCGACGGCTACCTGCCGATTCCGAGCGTCCTGCGCAGGCAGAACGGGCTCGATCTCGACATTGAAGTGTTCGCTGCCGGCACGCCCGACAAGAGCAGCCTCTACGCGACCTATACGGTGACGAACCGCTCGAACCCGACGCGCAAGATCACGCTGGCGCTCGCGGTACGCCCGTTTCAGGTGAATCCTTCGGTTCAGTTCCTCAGCACACCGGGCGGAGTTAGTCCCATCCATGACCTCGCGCTCGAATCCAACGCTTCTGGAGTTGGGCGCGCCGTGTACGTCGATGGCAAGCCGCGCATCTTCCCGTTTGGCGCGTTCGGTTACAGGGTCGCGGCGCCTGCCGGCAACGACGCGGCGCAACTCGCCAAGGCGCGCGGCGATACCGCGTCGCCGGAGTTCGGGTTCGGCTCCGCGTTGAACGCGCACGAGACGTTCTTCGCCACGACGTTCGACGCCGGCATGGTCACCGATCGATTGACGCAGACGCCGCGGCCGACGACGCCATCCGCGCACGACGACAACGGTCTCGCCTCGGGCGCCCTGCTCTACTCGTTCGAAATTCCGGCGCGCGAATCGCGCCGCATATTCGTGCAGATTCCGATGACGGGAGCGAACGAAGCGGATCAGTTCCAGCTGACGACGGACGCATGGTTTCGGCTGATCCAGACCCGTGTCGCCGATCAGTGGCGTGAAAAACTCGGCCACGTCGCCTTGCGTCTGCCGGCCGCGTCGCAACCGATTGCCGACACCTTGCGCACGGCCCTGGCGCATATCCTGATCAATCGCGACGGTGCGGCGATCCGCCCCGGCACGCGCTCCTATGCGAGGTCGTGGATTCGCGACGGCGTGATGACGTCGGATGCGTTGCTGCGTCTCGGCCGCGAAGATGTCGCGCGCGACTATCTCGAATGGTATGCGCCGTATCAATTCAGCAACGGCAAAGTTCCTTGCTGCGTCGATCAGCGCGGCTCCGATCCGGTGCCGGAGAACGACAGCCAGGGCGAACTGATCCACCTGGCCGATGCGGTCTATCGCTACGGTGGCGACCGCGCACTGCTCGAGAGGATGTGGCCGCACGTCGACGCCGCAACGCGCTACATGGACGAGCTGCGCTCGAGTGAGCGCACCGACGCGAACCGCAGCGGCGAGCGCATATCATTCTATGGCTTGATGCCGGCCTCGATCAGCCACGAAGGCTATTCCGCCAAGCCGATGCATTCGTACTGGGACGACTTCTGGGCGCTCACCGGCTACAAGAATGCCGTCGATATCGCAGACGTGCTCGGCAAACCGGACGCTGCCAAGCGCCTCACCGCCTCGCGCGATGAATTTCGCGCCGATCTGTACGCGTCGATCCGATCGGCTGTCACGGCTCATCGCATCGACTACCTGCCGGGGAGTGCCGAACTCGGCGACTTCGACGCCACGTCGACGACGATCGCGCTGTCGCCGGCCGGTGAACAGGCAGACCTGCCGCAGGACTTGCTGCACCACACGTTCGAGCGCTACTGGAAGCAGTTCGTCGAACGCCGCGATGGCGCGCAGTGGAAGGATTACACCCCGTACGAGTGGCGCACGGTAGGCACTTTCGTCCGGCTTGGCTGGCGTGAGCGCGCGCAGGCGGCGATCGACTTCTTCATGCGCGACCGCCGCCCGGCTGGCTGGAACCAGTGGGCCGAAGTCGTCGGCCGCGATGCGCGCGAGTCGCGTTTCATCGGTGACATGCCGCACGGATGGGTCGCCTCCGACTTCATCCGTTCGACGCTGGATCTGTTCGCCTACGAGCGTGATGCAGACCACGCACTCGTGCTCGCTGCCGGCGTTCCCATCGCATGGCTCGACGGCGACGGTGTCGCGATCGAGCGGCTGCGCACGCCGTACGGAATGCTGAGCTACTCGCTGAAACGCGAAGGCGACACGCTGCGTCTCAAGCTTGCCGACACCGATGCGCGGATGCCGCCGGGCGGCTTCGTGTTTGCGGGCCCTGGCCTCGCCCCATCGGGAACTGCGCGCCTCAACGGTCGCGATGTGCATTGGACGAACGCACAGGTGCAGATTGCACAAGCGCCTGCCGAGCTGGTCATCCGGTTGGCGCAGGAACACACTGCGACGCACTGACCTCGGCGCGAAGCTCGATGGATCTGAAAAGCGGCTACCCGTTCTGGATCGTAAAAAACGGACTCCTGAACAATTTTCCCGCATTGCGCGAGGACATCGATTGCGACGTACTCGTGATTGGTGCCGGCATTACCGGCGCGCTGGTCGGCTGGCATCTGCAACGCGATGGCCACCGCGTCTGCGTGATCGACCGCCGCGAAGCCGGTTGGGGCAGTACCGCCGCGAGCACGGCCTTGCTGCAATACGAAATCGATACCGAGCTGCAGGAGCTCGCCGAACGCTACGGCGAGGCCGACGCGCTCCTGGCGTACCGCGCCTGTGCCGATGCGATTCCGAAGCTGCGGCGCATCGCACGGCGCTTTCGCGGCATCGACTTTCAATCGATGCACAGCCTCTACTACGCCAGTCACTGGTATCACCGTTCGCGCCTGCTCGCCGAAGCCGCACTGCGGCGCAAGCACGGCTTTACGTTGCGCGTGCTCGATGCGAACGACGTGCGAGCCGAGTTCGGCTTCGAAGCACCCGCAGCGATCCTGACACCGCTCGCGGCCGAGACCGACCCCTATCAGATGGCGCATCGCCTGCTCGCCGACATCGTGCGCAACGGCGGCCAGGTATTCGACCGCACTGCGATGGCGGAATTGAAACCGCGTCGACGCGACGTGCTCGTGCATACCGACTCGGGCGTGCGCATTCGAGCGCAGCATCTGGTTCTCGCCGCGGGTTACGAAAGCCAGCGCCATCTCGACGAAAACGTCGCCAGCAACCGTAGCAGCTACGCCTTCGTCACCGATCCGGTCGAGGGTGGCCTCGGCCCGCTGCAGGATTGTCTCGTGTGGGAATCGGCACGCCCCTACCTGTACGTGCGACGCACTGGTGATGGCCGACTGCTGGTCGGCGGCGAGGACGACAAGATCGACATTCCGCTCCGCCGCGACGCCGCGGTGATGCGCAAATCCGCCAAGCTGATGAAAAAAGTGTCCGCGCTGTTTCCGGCGCTGCCACTGCAGGCCGCGTTCGCCTGGGCCGGCACGTTCGCCGAGACCGCCGACGGGCTGCCGTTCTTTGGTCCGCACGAACAGCATGGGCCGCGCGTGCATTTCGCGATGGCCTACGGCGGCAACGGTATCACCTACAGCCTGATCGGCGCCGAACTGCTGCGCGAGCGCATCGCTGGCCGGGCGCATCCGTGTGCGGAGCTGTTTTCGTTCGCGCGCCTGCAGCGGATGTAACGCGCGGCAAGAACCGCCGCTTCAGGCTTTGGCGAAGCCGCTCGCCTTGCGCGCGGACGCGGTCACTTCATCGAAGCGCCCTGCCTGCAGCCAATCGCGCGGGACCATCCAGGAACCGCCAATCGCAATCACGTTGCGTTCGGCCAGATAAGCCGGCGCATCGGCCTCGCGAATGCCACCGGTCGGGCACAGCCACAAGTCCCCCAGCGGTCCCTGCAGTGCGCGAATCAGACCGAGTCCGCCGATCGCTGCCGCCGGGAACAGTTTGGCGACGCGGTAACCGAGCGCGGCGAGCGCGATCATTTCGCTCGGGGTCGCAGCTCCCGGCACCACTGGCAGTCCACACGCCGCCAGCGCAGCGGCAAGCGCTGGCGGCGTTCCCGGCGTGACCAGGAATGCCGCGCCGGCTGTGCGCGAAGCTTCGATCTGCTGCGCGGTCAGCACGGTACCGGCGCCGAGCGAAATCCCGGGCACCTCGCGCCTGATCGCTGCAATCGCGTCGAGCGCTGCCGGCGTACGCAGGGTGACCTCGATCGCCGTCAGGCCACCCTCGAGCAAGGCGCGTGCGGTGGCGACGCCCTGCTCGGCCGAATCGACGGTGACGACCGGCAGCACGCGCGTCGCGCGCAGCAGTGCAATTGCCACCTGCTGGCTTTTTTCCAGATCGGGAAACGTGGAGGAATTCATCAAGCGTCCTTGGCCTCGAAGGGTGCATACGCGGCCACGCGGCCGATGTCGTATTCGGTTTCGGTGCGTTGCTTGTCTCCGCCACCGGGCTGCGCGAACAACGGCCCGCATGAGATCGACAGCGCGCCTTCATCGGCCGGGCCGACGTTTGCGCGGCTGTAGGCGAACAACGCGCGACCGATGTCCTGCCCAGCCGGCGCCGTGTTCGCGGCCGGCCGTCGCGTCTTCCATTCGTCCGCATCGATGCACACCTCGAGGCGGCCGTTTTCACAATCGAGCAGAATCGTATCGCCGTCGCGTACGCAGGCGATGGTGCCGCCGATCGCAGCCTCCGGCGTCACGTGAATCGCCGACGGCACCTTGCCGGACGCACCCGACAGACGACCGTCGGTAACCAGTGCGACCTGGCGACCCTGGTTCTGCAGCATGCCGAGCAACGGCATCAGGCTGTGCATCTCCGGCATGCCATTCGCGCGCGGGCCCTGATAGCGCACGACGGCGATGAAGTCGTGCGGCAGCGTGCCGGCCTTGTGACGCGCACGCAATTCAGCAGGATCGTCGATGACGACGGCAGGCGCTTCGACGCGCCGGTGCTGCGGCTTGACCGCGGAGACTTTCGCCAGCGCATTGCCGAGCGTGCCGCGCAGGAGACGCAGGCCGCCGGTCGCTTCGAACGGGTTCGAGACGGGACGCACGACCGCCTCGTCGGCACTCACTGCGTTCACATCGCTCCAGCGCAGGGCGCCGCCGACCAGGCGCGGTTCCTGCGCATAGGCACGCATGCCGCCCGCGACGATCGTCTGCAGATCGAACAGGAGGCCGGCGTCGAGCAGTTCGCGCAGCAGGAACGCGGTGCCGCCGGCCAGGTGAAAGCGGTTCACATCGGCGTCGCCATTCGGGTAAATCCGCGCGAGCAGTGGTACGACCTCGGCCAGCGCGTCGAAATCCTCCCAGGTCACGATCAGACCGGCGGCGCGCGCGACCGCGACGAAATGGATCGTGTGATTGGTCGAGCCGCCGGTCGCCAGCAGCGCGACGATCGCGTTGACGATGGCGCATTCGTCGACCAGCTTTCCGATCGGCCGGTAGTCCGCGCCAAGTGACGTGATCGCAGCGGCGCGCGCGGTCGCCGCATCGGTCAGCGCGTCGCGCAGTGCGGTGCCCGGATTGACGAACGAAGCGCCCGGCAACTGCAGGCCCATCGCTTCGAGCAGGATCTGATTCGAATTGGCGGTGCCGTAGAACGTGCAGGTGCCCGGCGCGTGATACGAGGCGGCTTCGGTTTCCAGCAATTCCTCGCGCGTCGCCTGACCGGCCGCGTAGCGTTCGCGCACGTCCGCCTTCGCCTTGTTCGACAGGCCGCTCGGCATCGGCCCTGCCGGCACGAACACGACCGGCAGATGACCGAACGCGAGTGCGCCAATCAGCAGACCCGGCACGATCTTGTCGCAGACGCCGAGGCAGATCGCGGCATCGAACATGTCGTGGCACAAGGCGATCGCGGTCGACTGTGCGATCACGTCGCGCGAGAACAGTGACAGCTCCATGCCGACGCGGCCTTGCGTAACGCCGTCGCACATCGCCGGAACGCCGCCGGCAACCTGCGCGGTGGCTCCCGCCGTGTGCGCGGCCTGCTTGATCCGATCCGGATAAATCTCGAATGGCTGGTGCGCCGACAACATGTCGTTGAACGCGGTGACGATGCCGAGATTGGGTGCGATGGCGGATCGCAGCGCTGCCTTGTCGCCTGGCCCGCATGCAGCGAATCCATGCGCGAGATTGCCGCAGGACAGATGCGCCCGGCTCGGCCCACGTGTGCGCGCAGCGTCGATCAGGTCGAGGTAGGCACGCCGACTGCGCTGGCTGCGCTCGCGGATACGCGCGGCGACTTGTTCGATGCGGGGATGCAGTGACATGGGAGTTTTCCGTGTGCTCAAGGGCACCAGTGGACGTGCAGGGGCGTACCGGGCAGATCGATTGCCGCGCGAATCGGCATGTCGGCGACGGCGCCATCCGTTAGCGCGCGCTCAATTACGGCGCGCTTGCCGGCGCCGCGGATCAGCAGCAGGCGCGTGTGCGCTTGCGCGAGGCCGAATGGGGTCAGGCTGATGCGATGCGCATATACACCGGCGACCTTGCAGCCGGTGGCGTCGATGGCAGCGTAGGGTCGCTTCAACGCGAGCGCGGCTGTGAGGTTTGCCGCACCAGGAAACAGCGATGCCGTGTGACCGTCGTCTCCCATGCCGAGGACCACAACGCTGTTCTGTCCGTGCCAGCGCTCGTTCGCAACCGATACGGCGTCTTCGATCGCCTGGTGCGACGCGCGCAGCCGTTGAAATTGCGCGACCTTGCCCGGCCCTTGCAGCAGGCTCTCGCCAATCAACCGCGCATTGCTCCC
>JBDTYM010000033.1:0-40064 GCA_040005635.1 Dokdonella sp.
TCGGCGGCACCGGCGTCGTCACGATCGGCGCGCTGATCGGCATGGCCGCGCATCTGGAAGGCAAGGGCGGCACCGTGCTCGACCAAACCGGTCTGGCACAGAAGGGCGGCGCGGTGACCTGTCACCTGCGTATCGCGAAAACGCCCGCCGACATTCACGCGGTACGAATCGCCGCCGGTGAGGCCGACCTCGTGATCGGCTGCGACATGGTCGTGGTCAACGACTATTGGGCGCTGTCGAAGATCCGCGCCGGACGCGCGCGCGTCGTGTTGAACACCTACGAGGCAATGCCGGGCACGTTCACGACGAAACCGGACATGCAGTTTCCGGCGCAGCAGATCATCGACGCGGTGACGCAGGCGCTGGACGGCGGCAAGCCCGAACTCGTCGACGCGACGGAGCTGGCGACCGCACTGCTCGGCGACTCCATTGCAGCCAATCTTTTCATGCTCGGCTATGCCTGGCAAAAGGGTTGGGTACCGCTCAGTCACGATGCACTGATGCGCGCGGTCGAACTCAACGGTGCCGCGATCGAGATGAACAAGACGGCATTCAACTGGGGCCGGCTCGCCGCACACGACATCGTGCAGGTGCGCAACGCGGCCGGCTTGCCGAATCCGCATCTGCCATCCGGCGCGATCCCGCTGGCACTGCCGGTGCGTCGTGCTACGCAGGCTGGCGGCAGCGCCGCTGCGCTCGACGATGCAACCCTCAGCGCGACGCTCGATGAACAGATCGCGCGGCGCGTCGCATTCCTCGGCGACTATCAGGATGCCGCTTACGCGCAGCAGTACCAGGCTCTGGTCGATCGGATCCGCGCCGCCGAACAGGCGAGAACGCCCGGCTTTACGGCGCTTACGCAGGCGGTCGCGCGTTATGCATTCAAATTGATGGCGTACAAGGATGAGTACGAAGTCGCGCGCTTGTATACGAGTGGCGACTTCGAGAAACGCATCCGAGAGACCTTCGACGGCGACTACAAACTGCATTTCAATCTTGCACCGCCGCTGTTCGCGAAGAAGGACGCCGACGGCAACCTGCGCAAGGCGCAATACGGCCCGTGGGTGTTCGGCGCGTTCAAGCTGCTGGCGAAACTGCGCGGCTTGCGCGGCGGCGCGTTCGATGTGTTCGGCTACACCGCTGAGCGCAGGATGGAACGCCAGTTGATCGTCGACTATCGCAAGACACTCGATGAGCTGATCGCCGGCCTCAACGCCGACAACCATGCTCTCGCGGTCGAAATCGCCTCGGTGCCGGAACACATCCGCGGCTATGGCCACATCAAGGAACGCCACCACGCGAACGCCATGAAGCGTCAGCACGATCTTTTGGCGGCGTGGCGCAGTCCTGTCGCAAGCCGCGCTGCGGCCTGATATTAATCCCCCGTCGATCTATTCGACCATTCCGAATAAATACTTGTAAGTTGCCGTTTCATAAGAAATAAATGTTGACTATCTATTCATTAAGCTATTCAATATAGCCCATGAATGATATCCGCCTAGCGCGCCTGGAAGCCCTCTTGCGTGCGCGAGGCGCGCAGCCGGGCATCACGCTGGCAAGCGCGCTTGGCATCAGCCAACCGACCCTGTCGCGCTTGTTCAGTGCTGCCGGCGAGCGTGTGGTACGTATCGGTCGCGCACGCGCAGCGCGCTACGCGCTCGCGCATGCGATCGCGCGCGCAGGCAGCCACTGGCCGCTGTACAGAATTGCCCTGGATGGCAGGTCCGAAAAGCTTGGCGAACTTCACGCCCTGGAGCGCGACGAGTTCTACTTCGTGCCGAGCGGCGAGCGCCCAGCCCTTTTGCATGGCGACTTCGCGACCGGCTTGTTTCCTGGACTGCCCTGGTTCCTCGAGGACCAACGGCCGCAGGGCTTCCTCGGCCGTTCCTTCGCGCATCGCATCGCGAACGATATCAGTGCGCCGGTCGACCCCCTGATCTGGCGTCCGGACGACATCGTGCTCGGCCTGCTCCGACACGGCGACGACCAGCCTGGCGATCTGGTACTTGGCGAAGCCTCGTTGCAGCATGCATTGCAACGCATGTTTGAACCCGTCGCGATCGTACCTACGGCCGAACGCACGGTCCGCTATCCGCTGCTGGCAGACGCGGCACTGCGCGGCGAGGACATAGGTTCCTCCGCAGGCGGCGAGCAACCGAAATTCGCAATTACGTTATGCGGCGACGACAGCTACATTCCCGTCATCGTCAAGTTCAGCGATCACATCAGTACGCCGGCCGGTCGGCGCTGGGCGGATCTGCTGATCGGCGAACATCACGCCTGCACGGTGCTGCGCGAGCACGATCTCCCCGCAGCAGTCAGCGAACTGGTCGAAGCCGACTCCCGCGTCTTCTTGCAATCCACGCGCTTCGATCGCACGCCCACGCTTGGCCGCGGTGGTTTCGTTTCGCTTGCGGCACTGAATGCCGCCTACTACGGCCACGCGCGCATCGACTGGTGGCGCTTTGCGCCGCAGCTGCAGCGCGACGGCTGGCTCGATGAAAACGATGCGCGCCGATTGCGGCTGTTCAGCTGGTATGGCGCCCTGATCGCGAACAGCGACATGCATCTGGGCAACGCCGCGCTGCAATTGCGCGACGTTCGGCCGCTGCCGCTCGCTCCCGCGTACGACATGCTGCCGATGCGCTTTCGTCCGGCCAACAACGGCGAGCTCGTCGAGCGTCGCTACGAAATCACGCTGCCGACGCCCGAACATCAGGTCGACTGGCACGCGGCCGCGTTGATGGCGCGGGTATTCTGGCAACGCGTTGCCGACGACAGGCGGATTTCCGCGGAGTTCCGCGGCATCGCCGGCGACGCCGGCGCTTCGCTGCGACGCGCACTGGCGCATTTGTCGGCCTGATCGCTTCGCGGGTGTGACCCGGCGCGTTCAGCGCGGCCGCGCGCGTTGCGTGACAGCGGCACGTATCCGCGCAAATTCCGCTGGACGCTCACCGATCGGGTAGGCAGGATTGTGGGTTTTCCCATCCTCGCAAGCACGTCGACGTATCTCGATGGAAGAGTCGCTGTTCCGCCACCTGCTGTCGCGTCATGCCGGATCCGCGCTGGATCGGCATACGCTCGCGAAAGGCGCCGACTACCTGCGCCGCGGGCGCGTGCGTGACGTGTGGTATCACAACGATGCGGCGGATACAGGGAGTCTGCTCGGCAGGGTGCAGGGCAGCGCGCCGCTTCCCTATACAGCGGGCATTCGCATTCACGCGAATGGCAGTCGACCGCGTCTCGACACCCATTGCACCTGCCCGCTCGAAGGCGAGTGCAAGCATGTCGCGGCGATCGCTCTGAAGGAACTCGGCGCCCACACGTCGACCGACGCATCCTCGAACCCACTTGGCGCGAAGCCGCCGACGCTGGGCCCATGGGCAGCATGGCTCGATGCGTTCGAAACGCCGGCCAGTGCACCGATCGCGCCGCCATCGGGGCCGCCGGCGCGGGTCTTCGGTGTCGTCATGCAGCTCGATATCGGCGTGCTGCCGTTCCTGCTGGCGACACCGGTCTGGCTGAAGCCCGGCAAGCGCGGCGGTTTCACATCGCCGCAGCCGTTGCAGCAGGTGTATGCCGCTGGCGATGCCTGGCAGGGTCTGACGCCGGAACAGTTCGAACATGTCGCGCAACTGCGCATGCGTACGCAACCATTTGCGCGCGGCGGCGTCTGCAAGCTCGCCGATGCACGCGACGAACCTTTGCTGGAAACCCTGCTGCGCGAGCATCCTTGCTTCATGGACAAGCCGTCGAGCGGGCGGCTCGTGCTGGGTCCGCAGCGTAGCCTCGGCTGGCATTGGCATGCGGCCGACGATGGCAGTCAGAAGCTGGTGCCGGAACTGGCCGACGGGTCGGCGAAGACGCGTCTGCTGCGCGTCGGCGGCCTCTGGTACTGGGACGCCGAAACCCATGCAATCGGTCGCTGCGATGGCGATCCGCGTTTGGTCGAAGCCGCGTTGCGAGCACCGGCGCTGCAGCCGGAACAGGTACCGCTGCTGCTGGCGCGCTGGCGCGACGCCTCGCTGGCGAAGCACCTGCCGGCACCGGCGCCGCAGGGCGAGATCGAACGCCGCAAGCTCGCACCGACGCCGGTGTTGACGCTGCGTGCGTTTCAATTGCGCCCAGCGGGCGCGCAGACCTACGACGCCGGCAGCGCACGCCTCAGTTTCGACTACGACGGCATCCGCCTGCCGCTGGCCACATCGACCGCGCCCGAGCGGCGCCGGCAGGACGACCGCGTGGTCGAGATCGTGCGCGACCGTGCCAGCGAGATCGCAGCGATCGAGCGCCTCGACGAACTCGGCTTCATCGATGCCGATCTGTTGCCGGGCAATGTCCGTGTGCCGCGCGGCGCACTCGCCGGCGGTGATTTCGTGCTCGAACATGGCCGCGGTGTGCTGGCGGCGGCGGACCAGGTATTCGCGTTGACGCCTCGTTTGCGCGACGCCGGTTTCCGCCTCGAATCGGCCGGTGATTTTCCATTCGAACTGCTGGAGGAGCCGGACGACTGGTATGCGGAGGTCGACGAGGAATCCGGCAATGCGTGGTTCGATCTGCGGCTCGGTATCGACGTCGGCGGCGAGCGCGTCGACCTGCTGCCGATCCTGCATCGGCTGCTGACCGACCCGCAATTCCCGCTGACGCCGCGCAAGGGCGAGGCGGACGACGCGGTCTGGCTGGTGCCGCTGGATGCACGCCGACGCGTGCCGCTGCCGCTGGCCAGGTTGCGCCAGTTGATTACGCCCTTGCTCGAATGGCTGCAGGGGCCGACGAGTGCGACCGCCGACGGCACCCTGCGCCTGCGCCATGCGCAAGCGACCGTCCTCGAGGAGCTGGCTACCCAGCTGCCGTGGCAGGGCGCCGAACGTCTGCGCGCCGAACTCGAGCGCCAGCGCGCGCCCCGCGAACCGGCGATCGAACCGCCCGGCTTTCGTGCGACCCTGCGCGCCTACCAGCGTGATGGTCTCGCCTGGCTCGGTTTTCTCGCCGACGCCGGCCTCGGTGGCATCCTCGCCGACGACATGGGCCTCGGCAAGACGGTGCAGGTGCTCGCCCATCTGCTCGCGGAAAAGCAACGTGGCCGGCTCGACCAACCGGTGCTGATCGTCGCGCCGACCAGCCTGATCACGAACTGGCGCGACGAGGCGCAACGTTTCGCGCCGGATCTGCGCGTGCTGGTCGTGCACGGTCCCGCGCGCGGCGAGCTGCACGCGGCGATCCCGCAACACGATCTCGTCATCACGACCTATCCGCTGCTGCCGCGCGATGCCGACGCATTGATCGCGCACGAGTACGCGCTGCTCGTGCTCGACGAGGCACAGTCGATCAAGAACGCGAACAGCCAGGCTGCAAAAATCGTGCGCAAGTTGCCGGCGCGGCGGCGCCTGGCGATGACCGGAACGCCGCTGGAGAACCACCTCGGCGAACTCTGGGCGCAGTTCGATGCCGTCGAACCCGGCCTGCTCGGCGGCGTGCGCGATTTCACCCGCTTCTATCGCACGCCGATCGAAAAGCGCGGCGATGTAGAGCGGCGCGAGCGCCTCAAGCGCCGCATCGCGCCGCTGCTGCTGCGCCGGCGCAAGGAAGACGTGCTGGACGATCTGCCGGAGAAGACCGAGATCCTGCGCACAGTCGAACTCGACGGCGCGCAGCGTGAACTTTACGAAACCCTGCGTCTGGCGCAGCACGAGCGCGTGCTGGTCGAAGTCAGGAGGCGCGGCCTCGCGCAAAGCGGCATCGTCGTGCTCGATGCGCTGCTCAAGCTACGTCAGGCCTGTTGCGATCCGCGCCTGGTCAAGCTCGATGGCGCGCGCAACGTCGCGGAGTCGGCCAAACTCGATCTGCTGCTGGGCCTGGTCGACAACCTGGTCGCCGAGGATCGCCGTGTTCTCATCTTCAGTCAGTTCACCGAGATGCTGGGCCTGATCGGCGAGGCGCTCGATGCGCGCAAGCTGCGTTGGCAAAGCCTGACTGGGCAGACGCCGGCGCGCCAGCGCGGCGATCTGGTCAAGCGCTTCCAGGAGGGCAAGCTGCCCTTGTTCCTGATCAGCCTGAAGGCCGGTGGCGTCGGCCTCAACCTGACCGCGGCTGACACCGTGATCCACTATGACCCGTGGTGGAATCCGGCAGTCGAAGCGCAGGCGACAGACCGCGCCCACCGCATCGGGCAGGACAAGCCCGTCTTCGTCTACAAGCTGATTTGTTCCGGCACCGTCGAGGAGAAAATCCAGGCGCTGCAGCAGCGCAAGGCCGAACTTGCGCGTGCGGTGCTGGAGGGTGATGGCACACAGGGCTTGCAGTTCGACGAAACGGATCTGGCCGAACTGTTCGCGCCGATGTGAAGGCGTTCACGGCAGCGCCGACGCCCTGCACGGCTGGCCGCCTTCCGCGTTGCGACCATCACGTGAGCCCGCGCACCCGCTTTGCAGAGTGACGCCGTGCCGGCTTCGCATCAACCGGGGCGAGCACCCACGACAACGCAACCAGCCTGCCGCCGCGCGCGCTCCGCGGCTTCTGCAGCAGATCCATCAGCCGCTTGAGCAGGCGGTTGATCTCGGCGAGCTCGCCCGGACCGACCCAGCCCTTGCCGCGCGCGGCCCAGAGTTCGCGCCGCGGCCCTTCGACGACGGAGGTGTCATCGGCCAGCGCGCGCGCAAAATCGCGCCCCGCAACGCGCAACACACTGGTGGCGACGCGTCCGACCGCTTGCGCATTCGCGGTTGACCCTGGCTGGTAGCGCAGGCGCAGACGATCGCCCTTGCGCGTACGCGTGCGATAGCGGCGACCCTCGGAATCGTCCTCCTGCTCGATCAGGCCGCCGTCGGCGAGCTGGCGCAGGTGGTAGTACAAGCCGTCCGCGGGGCGGCCCATCTGCTCGGCGAGTTCGGCCACCGAAACCGCACCGCCAAGCGCCTCCAGCATGTCGACGATCTCGATGCGCGTAGGCGAGGCGAGCAGTTCGATTTCGCTGGCATCCTCGACCAGACCCTGCTTCTTCTGTGCCATAGGTTGGCTTGCCTCGTTTGAAATTTCGTACGATTATTCAATCACTGCGGCCGCTACGCAAGCGGCGCACGAGGAAGGAGATGCCCATGTTCGAGCAAATCGGACCGATCTGGATGGCCGCGGCGCTGCTGCTGACGGCCGGCGCGGCACGCGCCGACGATGCGGCAGCGCTGTTTGCGCGCAACAAGGAAGCCAGCGGCGGCGTGCGCTGGGACGGCGTGAAGTCACTGCAGTCGGTTGGCACGCTCAGCGCCGGCGGTCTCAGCGGCGAATTCCACGCGATGCAGGACCTGTCCAGCGGGCGCTCGAGCGACCGCTACAAGCTCGGGCCCGTCGAAGGTGCCGACGGCTACGACGGTCGGCAGGCGTGGCAGCGCGATCCTGGCGGTGAAGTAGCGGCGCTCGATGCTGTCGAGGCAAAACGACGCGCGCGCAGTCAGGCCTGGCTGGATGCGCGCGGCTACTGGTATCCGTCGCGTATTGCGGCAAAGACTGCCCCACCTGAGCCGCGCGACCTCGACGGCAAGCAGTACGTCGTGGTCGTGGCGACCCCGGACGATGGCGAACCGCTGGCGTTGTGGTTCGATGCTCAGACGCATCTTCTCGCGCGCACGGTGCAACGCCAGGGCCAGGACGCGCAGACGACGACCTTCGACGACTGGCGCAATGTCGATGGTCTGAGTCTGCCGTTCCACGCGGTCAACGACGTCACCGACGCGGCTGGCCGCACCGATCCACGCCAGCGCAGTGAAGTACGCATCGAGCGCTATGCGCTGAATGTCGCGGTCGCGGATGCGGACTTCGCGATGCCTGCGATGGAGGTGACCGCGCGGATCGACAACGCCAGCGGCATCGCGCGAATTCCGTTCGAGCTGGTCAACAACCACATCTATGTCAGCGGCTCGATCGAGGGCAAGCCGGCGCGCTTGATGGTCGATACCGGCGGCATCAACCTGCTGACGCCGGCCGCCGCGAAGAAATTCGGCCTCGCCGGCGAAGGCAGGCTTGCCGCGCGCGGCGTCGGCGATGATGCGATCGATCTGTCGATGGCGCACGCGCAGGAGCTGCGCGTCGGCGACGCGCTGCTCGCCAAGCCGGTGTTCTACATCGTCGACCTCGGCGATCTGCCGAAAGTCGAAGGCGTCGAAGCCGATGGTCTGGTCGGCTATGAGATGTTCCGCCGCTTCGGCGTCACGATCGACTATGCGGCACGTATGCTGACACTGGCCGAGCCAAAGAAATTCACGCCGCCGGCAGGCGCGCATGCGGTGCCCTTCGAACTCGACGACCATATCCCGATCGTCGATGGTCAACTCGACGGCCTGCCGCTGCGAATCAGCATCGACACCGGCTCGCGCGCTTCGCTGACCCTGCACTCGCCGTTCGTGCGCTCACACGATCTGGCAGCGAAATATCACGCCGCGCCCGACAGCGTCGTCGGCTGGGGTGTCGGCGGCGCTTCGCACGGGCGCCCGGCACGCTTCGGCGAACTCAAGCTCGGCGACGTCGCCATCGCAGGCGTGGCCGGTGACCTCTACCTCGGTGACAAGGGCTCGTTCGCGAATCCGGACCTCGGCGGCAATCTCGGCGGCGGCGTGCTGCGCCGATTCACGGTTGCGTTCGACTACGACGCGAAGCGCATGTATCTGGCGCCGAATGCGGATTTCGCCAAGCTGGATGCGTTCGACCGCAGCGGTCTGTGGCTGCTCGGCGACGGCGATGCTCTGAAGATCGCCGCCATCGCGCCGCAGAGCGCGGCGCAGAACGCTGGTTTGCGCGAAAACGATCGCATCACGCGAATCGGCGACGAGGCCATCGCGTCCCACACCCTCGCCGATTGGCGCGCGCGTCTGCGCGATACTCCGGTGGGAAGCCGGCTCGCGATCGAACTCATCCGCAGCGGCAAGATCGAGCGTGTCGATCTGACGCTGGCCGATCGCATTCCAGCACACTAGCGATCGAAGCGGATTGGACTACTCGACCCGGCAGAACGCCGCTTTCAGATAGCGGCTTTCCGGCACGTGCGCCTGCCACGGGTGATCCGGGCCGGCGCCGCTGACCTTGAGCACCTGCACGGTGCGGTTTGCGTAGAACGCCGCGCGGCGCAGCATGTCTAGAAACTGCTCCTCGCTGACCAAGCCGGTGCACGAACAAGTCAGCAGGATACCGCCCGGTTTCACGGCGCCCATCGCAAGCTTGTTCATGTCGAGGTATTTCTTCAACGCCGGAATCACCTGTTCGCGGTCGCGCGTCATCTTGGCCGGATCGAGGATCACCACGTCGAACTGCTTCGTATTGTTGGCCGCCGCATCGCGCAGCCAATGGAAGATGTCCGCCTGTACGAAGCGCACCTTCGCCTTGTTGATTCGCGCATTGCGCTCGGCGATCTCGAGGATTTCCTCGTCGAGGTCCACGCCGACGACTTCATCCGCGCCGCCAATCGTCTTGGCATAGATTCCGAAGCCGCCGGAATTGCAGCACAGGTCCAGCACGCGCTTGCCGGCGCATAATTCGGACAGGGTTTTGCGGTTGTCGCGCTGATCGGCGAAGAAACCGGTCTTATGCTTGGTTCCGGGCGCGGCATGGAACTGCACGCCGTGCTCGTGGATCACCGTCGGCGCTGGCGCGGAGGGCACCGAACAATCGAAACTCTCCTGTTTCTGTACGTGTTCTTCAGCGAACGCATAGAGGTCGGCGCCCGGAAAATGCTCGAGCAGGCATCGCTTGATGACGTCGCGCTGCTTGAACATGCCTGCCGAGAAATACTCGACGACCAGCGTGTTCGCGAAGCGGTCGACGACGAGACCGGACAGGCCGTCGCCCTCCGAATGGATCAATCGGTAGGCATCGGTGACCGCGTCGAGCTGCAGCACCTCGCGGCGCAGCGCGACCGCCGCGGCAATCTTGCGTGCGAAGAAGGCTTCATCAATGGCTTCGTCCGGGTCGGCTGTCAGCACGCGCAAGGCAATGCGTGAATGGCCGTTGTAGAAACCGCGGCCGGCGAACGTCCCATCGCGGTCCACGATGTCGACGATCGTGCCAGGTTTCGGCTTCTCTGCCGGTTTTTCGACCATTTTCTGGAAGATCCAGGGATGGTTCGAGCGGCGTTCAATCTTCAATTGGATCAGAGGCGGCGCGGCCGCGGCAAGACGATTCATCGGCGCATCATAACGAAGCCGTGCGCCGGGCATCGAATGGGTGCGTCCGCTCCGTTTGTGTGGCCCACTTCGCACACTCGGGTTTTCCCTAATCGTCGCGGCGCGCGCGCGCGCGTATAAGCGATCAAGCACTCGGCCTCTGCGGCATTGTCAGGTCGGGGCAGGAGCTTGCGCATGCCATCCCCCATCCTGCCATCCACGTCGTCCTTTTCGTTTCCGGGCCGGCACGCCGACAATCCCAACGATACGGGGCCGCATGGCGGCTCGAGCGCGGATGGCGGTCGGCCGGACCACGGCATTCCTGGACATGATGGGCAGGACAACGGCCCTGCGGACAACGATGGGACGCCGGCAACGGGACCAGGTCAGGACGATGGCACGCCAGCATCGGGAACCGGGCGTTCCGACCACGGCGTGCCCGGGCATGCCGATCGCGGTGGAGGCGGCGACAACGCGGGCAGCGGAACGGCGGCGACGCCGGGCCAAACGAATGGTGGTTTGTCTGGAGGCGGCGACCGCGGTACGGGTGCCGGCTCGAATATCTACGGCAATGGCGGCACAAACGCCGGCAGCGGGCCCTACGCGGGCGGTGCTCCGACGGCGGGAAACGGCGGCGTCTTCGGCCAGGTGTCGCAGGTGACATCGACCATCGCCTCGGCCGTGTTCGGTTCCGCTGTGACCTACAACCCGAGCACCCTGCCCAATCTTTTCAGCGAGCAACTGCCACACTTCGTCGGCGATTCCGCCACCATCGCGCAGCCGGCCTACGATCGGAACACGGCGTCACCTGCCGCCAATCCGCTGCCACGCGTGTCCGCTGAAGCGGCTCAGATCGCACCACACGCAGCCGATCCGCCCGCCCAAGCCAGCACTGGTCCCGCCGCCAACCAGGACGAAGGTCGCGCGCTCGGTCCGACACAGGCGCAAACCGGCCCCGATGTCCGCTCCGCTCAGATCGTGGCGCCGCCGACGGTGCCGTCTGCGCCGGCGCAGGCACCCCCTGAGCCCCCCGCCGGTTTGCCGGGCGCGCTCGCAGCCGGCGCACTGTCGGCGGAGGCGCTCGAACGCGCGCTGGCACAGAGCGAGGGCAAGGCATTCGCGCCGCGTGCCGATGGCGAAGATGTGGCGTCGCTGCAGCGACGGGGTATTTTGGCGGACGGCCCGCCCAGTTCCTCGCAACAGGCAGCGCTTTCCAGACAGCCTGCCGAAGCGCTCGACAGGCTACTCGCGCGGGTGCCGCTGGAAGCGCATCCCGCCGTGGACGCGCGCGCCACCGATGGCCGTATGCCGGATCCACGGATGCTGGACCCGCGCGTCGCCGACGCACGCAGCGCCGACCCTTCTGCGCGTTCCATGACAGAAGCCCCCCCCTCGCGCCCGTCTGCGGACCCGACCAAGGCCGCTGCGACCTTGGACGGCAGAGCGCCCGTGGCGGCCGATGGAAAGCCGAACACGCTTTCGTCGTTCGGCCGCGGTCTCTTTGGTGGCAGCGCGGAATACATGCGGCAGGCGCTGGACTGGGTCGGTCAGCACGTGCGCGAATTCGGCATCGGCGCCAGTCCGGATGCGGATGGCGCCAGAGCCATGCGCGTGGTTGCCGGTCTGGTCGTTGCCAGCGTCGGCGTACTGCTGGTGATCGGCGTGCTCTACGCGCTCAGAATCATCTTCCTTGCCTAGACGGGCGCACACGCACGACAGGGATTGACTTGCCATGGCGTTCCGCGGCCGATATCTTCGGTCGCAGAAGGGGAGTAGCTCCCGTCGCCGTGATCGTCAGCACGGGCCGCAAGGCCCCGGTCCGGTGGGCAGATCGACGATCTGCGAGCGAGACCTTCGCCGATGACGGCGAAGGTGTGCCCAGTGAAAACGCGGCCCCGTGCGCCTTCGGCCCATGGGGCTTTGTTTTTTCGGAGGTGCGCGATGCAGACGGTGGGAACTTCGGGTTTGTGGGCGGCATTCGCGGCCGTCGTTGCGGTGGCGCTGGTCGTCGATTTCTGGGTATTGCGCAGCGGCGGTCCGCATCGCGTCACGTTTCGCGAAGCCTTGCTGTGGAGTCTGGCCTGGATCGGCCTCGCGCTCGCGTTCAACCTTGGCCTTTGGTGGTGGCTGGATGCCCATCACGGCCGCATGGTGGCCGATGAGGTCGGCCTCGAATTCCTCACCGGCTATGTGGTCGAGAAGTCGCTCGCGGTCGACAACATCTTCGTGTTCCTGATGATCTTCAACTACTTCGCCGTACCGGCCGAGCAGCGCCAGCGCGCGCTGATGCTCGGCGTACTCGGCGCGATCGTGCTGCGCGCGATCCTGATCATCGTCGGCGCGGCCCTGATCGCGAAATTCCACTGGATCCTGTACCTGTTCGGGCTTTTCCTGGTCCTCACGGGTGTCAAGATGCTGCTCGCGGCGAACCAGGAGCCCGATCTCGAGGCCAATCCGATGCTGCGCTGGATGCGTCGCCACCTGCCACTCACGCGCGAGTTTCGTGGCAGCGCGCTGCGCGTGCTCGAACAGGGAAAACATCTGTATACGCCGCTGTTCGTCGTGATGATGCTGATCGCGGTGACCGATGTGATCTTTGCGGTCGATTCGATTCCGGCGATCTTCGCGGTTACCGAAGATCCGTTCGTCGTGCTGACCTCGAACGTCTTCGCCGTACTCGGCCTGCGCGCAATGTTCTTCATGCTCGCTGGCGCGGCGGAGCGCTTTCATCTGCTCAGCTACGGGCTTGCGGCGGTGCTGCTGTTCATCGGCACCAAGATGCTGATCGTGGACTTCTACAAGATCCCGATCGGCATCGCACTGGTCGTGGTCGCGCTGCTCATTGCCGCTTCGGTGCTGGCCAGTCTGTGGCTGCCACAGCGCGTGAAACCCGAAGCGTGATGCGGAACGGCCGTCTACGCCGACGTATCCCGGCGCAGCACATGGACCGGTGCGCGCAGCATTTTGGAGGCGGCGACGACACGATTGCGTCCTGCGCGCTTGGCCGAATACAGCGCGCGGTCGGCATCGCGCAGCAGGGCGCCGAGGTCGTCCATGACCGGCGTGAGCGCGGCGACTCCGATCGACACACGCAGTTGCAGCGGCCGGCCGTCGATCAGTACCGGCGAACGCTCGACGTGCCGACGCAGACGCTCGGCGACGAGGCACGCGTCCGCTTCCGTGTTGTTCGGCAACAGCACCGCAAATTCCTCGCCACCGATACGGCTGAGCGTCTGTTCCGGCTTCAGTGACTCCTCCATCAGCGTGACGAGGCCACAGAGAGCGTCGTCGCCAACGTCATGACCTAGCTGGTCGTTGACACGTTTGAAGTGGTCGACGTCGACCGCGAGCAGGGCCAGAGGGCTGTTCTCGCGCGTCGCCGCATCGATGGCTCGTTCGGCAAGTCCAACCAGGGTGCGCCGGTTGTACACGCCGGTCAGTGGATCGCGCATCGCGAGGCGCGCCAGATCATCGTTGAGATGATCGCCACACATCAGCATGAAACCCATCGTGCCGAGGATGGGCAGGATCGCACTGAAAACGAGCACGACGCTGCGTATCGCGGTGTTGGCTTCGGCTGGAACCAGCGTCGGACCGAGAAGTTCGGCGACGCCACGCGCCAGGGTCAATGCCGCGCAGGCGAGGAACAGGATGCCGGTCAGGTAACCGGCCGCGCGCAACGACGCTCGCGTGCGCAGGATCGGCAATGCCACCGCGCATTGCAGTGCCGCCAGCGGCAGGCAATTCAGCGCAATGCGCCAACGCGGCTCGCTCCACAACACGCCCAGCACAAACGAAATCAGCGCGACGAGCGCGACCAGGACGAGCGCGACGAAGCTGTTACGGCGTTCGGCGAAGCGGTTCAGGGCGCGCCCCATCTCGGCATAGGCCAGCGCGTAAACCGTGTTGAACACGGCCACCAGCGTCGGCGACGGGGCTGCCCCGAACACGCCGATCGCAAGCAACGCGAGTGCCAGCAGGAAAACGCCGCCGACCCAGATGCGCATGGCCGCGCGCAGATTCGCCGGATAGCGCCAGGTCGCGAACATCAGACTCATGCCGACACCGAACGTCAGCAGCGAGGTGACCGTCATGGCGGTGGCGATATCGAAATGCATGCGCTGCCGATGGCGTGGCGGGTCCGCAATGGAACCGCTTCGACGTGGTGCTGGGCGATGAAGCTGGAAACCGCCGCACAACCAACCCCTGACACGAGGTGCGCGGCCGATGCAATCGAGCCATTCTATGACCAGTGGCGCGGGCGCGGTAGTCGCTGTTGCAAATCTCAATACGCCAGCCGGCACCCTTGAGCAGACCGGCGCCGCCCCAATTCCCCCTGTCATGGATATCGCACCACTGCCGCCGCCCAGCCCGAATGCCGTTGCCCACGATCGCGAGCGCGTTCGCTATGCCGTGCTCGGCGCGCTGGCCCTGCTCGGAGGCATCTGGCTCGCCTGGCTGCTCGCCTGGTGGCTGGGCTGGTCGCTCGACGATCTCGGCATCACGCCGCGCGAACCGGCTGGCCTGATCGGCATCCTGACGGCACCGCTCGCGCATGCCTCGTTCGCGCATCTGATGTCGAACACCCTGCCGGTTGGCTTGCTCGCGACGCTCACCTTGTACGTCTACCCGCGTGCGGCACGCTTGGCGCTCCCGTTGATCTGGATTGCGTCGGGCGTCGGAGTGTGGCTGTTCGCGCGCCAGTCCGTCCATGTCGGGGCCAGCGGCATTGCGCATGGACTGATGTTCTTCCTGTTCGTGATGGGCTTGATCCGCCGCGACCGACTGGCCGTGGTGACTTCGCTGGCGGTGTTCTTCCTGTATGGCGGCATGTTGCTCAGCGTGCTGCCAGGCGAGGCGAATGTCAGCTTCGAGTACCACCTTGCCGGGGCCTTGGCCGGCGTGCTCGCCGCGCTGTTGTTCCACGCACGTGATCCGCTGCCGCCACGCAAGCGGTACAGTTGGGAGGACGAGGAAGCGCAGGCGATCGACGACGAGCTCGAACCGCCGCGCGCGCAGGACGTACCAGTGTTGTGGCAGCGCGCCGAGCGCGCACCAGACGATAACCGCGTGATCGTGTTCCGTCCGCGCGGCGACAACGATACGCGACCGCCGACACTGCACTGAGGCGTGCGTGCTCGTCCGGCTTCGGCCAAAGCACGCTAAGCTGTCTGCATCGATATCGAGATCCATCGCATGAACGCCACCACTCCGAGCCGCGTCGAACGTCAGCAGACCGACAAGGGCTATGTTCCGGTTTACACGACGTCGGTCGTTGAGCAACCCTGGAACAGTTATTCGAGCGCCGATCATGCGACCTGGGCGACGCTGTTCGAGCGCCAACGCGAGATCCTCCAGGGCCGTGCGTGCCGCGAGTTCATCGACAACCAGCAGCGCTTCGGCATGACACCGAAAGCGATTCCGCGCTTCGACGAACTCAACGAAGTGCTGGCGAAAACCACCGGCTGGACGCTGATCGGCGTCGAGGGCCTGTTACCGGAACTGACGTTCTTCGACCATCTCGCCAATCGGCGCTTCCCGGTCACCTGGTGGATCAGGAAGCCCGAGCAGATCGACTACATCGCCGAACCCGATCTCTTTCATGACCTGTTCGGCCATGTGCCATTGCTGCTGAACCCGATCTTTGCCGACTACATGGAAGCTTATGGCAAGGGTGGCGTGAAGGCGCACGGCATTGGCGCTGAAGCACTGGTCAACCTGACGCGACTGTACTGGTACACGGTCGAATTCGGCCTGATCCGCCAGGACGGCGAGCTGCGCATCTATGGCTCCGGCATCGTCAGCTCCAAGGGCGAGTCCATCTATTGCCTCGAATCGCCGGCGCCAAACCACATCGGCTTCGACTTGAAGCGCATCATGCAGACGCGCTATCGCATCGACACTTACCAGAAGACCTATTTCGTGATCGACAGCTTCGACCAGCTGATTGATGCAACGCGACCGGATTTCACGCCGATCTATGCGGAGCTTGCGGTTCGGCCTTCGATGCCGGCCGGAGAGATTCTTGCTTCGGACAAGGTGTTCCAGCGCGGCAGTGGTAAAGGATGGGCGCAAGACGGCGACGTGTAGTTGCCCGTTTCGGCCCGGATGCTGCACGCTAGTTCGGCGGACCGTCGAATCCATCGATGAAAATGAACTCGCACGCCGCAAACCAGGGCGACGCACCCGTCGCAAGGTCCCAACCCGGATCGTCGGACGGCATAAGCATGTTCGGACACAACGACGAAAACCCCGGCACCAGCGCATTCGGTTGAAATAACGCAGGCGCGCTGCCAGGCAGCTGGTTGTAGGCGACGTCGAAACCGTTGAGATTGACGAGCCCATCGGGCGGAGAAACCGGGCCCGACAGCTGGTTCCTGTCGACCTCGAAACAAATCAGCTCCGTTGAATTCGCCAACGACGGGAGGGTTCCGGTCAAGCGATTGTCGCTGACGGCGAACAACTGGAGATATGGCGAGTTCGACAGGTCCGGGTCAGTGCGGTGATCGGAGGCAGTGTCCCAACAAGATTGTTGGATGCGAGGCTGATGCCGATGACGTGCTCTTGCAGGTCGTCGCACTCAACGCGTTGCCAGGTGCACTCGGTCCCACGTCGCCGTTCCAACCAGACTGGCCGTACCAGCCTGCGCCACCGGCGTTGTCATACAAGGCGACGAGGGCGTCCCGCTCGGATGGCGGAATGGCAGCAGCTGCCGGAATGGCAACGACGAGCGCCGCCGCGAAGAAGAGCGCCTTCCCAAAAATCGACAAACCGGCTTCCCGCAACGGCGAGTTCTTGCGCGAGTGCGTGGGCGTTCTCCCCCTGTCGCGATCGCAAGCCCCTGAACTTCAGGCTTCACCAGGCCACGAACGCACGTAGCGCGCAGCGGCAGACGCAGCCCACGGCAATGTTCGCTTACCTGTCCGATTCAGCCTCTGGCGCAGATTGGGGCGCGCCCTTTCTCGCGATGCGAGTGACTTCGAGCACCGCCGCGATGCGCTCGCCATCCCAACGATAGATCAGGTGCTGCGACTGCACGCAGGCCGCGGCGAGGTCCGGATAGAACAGCGCGACGCATTCGCCGCCGGCGTCGCGCACGCTGTCGTAGACGAAACCGTTCGACCCGCTCGCTCGCATATCGCGGGCGAGCGCCTGGCTGGCGGAGTAGCTGGCCGAGTCGTGTACGTCCCGCCAGCCGCCGCGCAGATCGTGCAGGCGGCCGGCAACGCTGGTGCGATAGCAGCGCATCTCGATGTCGAGCGGCGGCTCCGTTGTCGCGCGCAGGAAGCGCTCACGGTGATACACGGTCTCCTCGACCGCCGTGGCAACGCTGTGTGCCGCATAGAACACACCCCAGCTGCCGTCGGAGAAGCGACTGCCTTCCGGATTGAGATGCGTGAACGCCGCCATGATCGGCGTGGTGCCGGGGCCGCTGACGCGGCGCTCCTTCGGCAGCATGCGCAACGCACCGAGTTCCTCGCGCAGGCGCGGGTTGGTCAAGGCTTCGATTTCATAGAGCGCCTCCAGATCAGCAGGATCGGCAATGCGGTCGAACACACCAATCGGCGGAAACCGGCTCGGCACAATCCGATACGCACGCGTCCAACGGACGCGCTTTTCCTGTGGCAGATCCTTGCCCGGCGCCACGCTCAGCCCCAGCCGCGTTGCGCATCGAGGTACTGGCGCACGACATACAGGTCGGCGACGTTGCCCGACAGCATGCGCTCGAGGGCGGACTGCCCGCCAAAAGTCGGCGCGCCATTCGACTTGCGCACCCAGGCGTCGGCGCGCTCGGGCTCCGGGAACAGAATGCCGAGATTCTTGAAGATGCCGAGCACATAGCTGATGCGTTCGAGCACATCGCGCGACAACACCGCGTCGCGTTCGCGCTTCCATTTGTAGAACGTCGATTCCGGCGGCTCGCCGAGCAGTCGCCGTTGCTCGTTCACGCGCAAGTTCCAGCGCTCGGCAATCGCGAAGAACGCGCGCAAGGCGGGAGCACCGAGATCGTGCGCGGGGCCTGGCTGCTGCAGCGGAAGTGCGGTCATTGCATGACTCCACATATAGATCTTATATATAATATACTTCATATATATAGTTTTCGCCAGAAACAGGCCCGCGCGCGAAACTATCCTTGCTCGTGTGCTATCGATGACAGCAGCCTTTTGATCCGGATACATCGCCATGAGAAGAATCCGCATCGCCCTGGGTCTGGCCGTATTGGCCTGCACGGCGCCGGCGTCCGCCGAAGTGAAGCAGGCCGCGGTCGATGGTTTCCTGATCGTGTTTTCCGAACCGGTGACGGCGACGCCGGCAAAAACCTATGCCGCGATTACCGCGATCCCGGCATGGTGGGATAGCGAACACACCTGGTCGGGCAAGGCGTCCAGCCTGAGTCTGAAGGCCGAAGCCGGCGGCTGCTTCTGCGAACGCTGGCCCGGTGGCAGTGTCGAGCACGGCCGCGTGATCATGGCGTTGCCGGGCAAACTGCTGCGCCTCGACAGCGCGCTCGGGCCGTTGCAGGAATTCGCGGTGAACGGAATCCTGAGTTTCTGGATCCGCACCGACGAGGACGACGGCTCGACCCGGCTGGACGTCGAATATCGCGTCACCGGTGCCAGCACGAGCGGGCTCGACGCGTTTGCACCGCAGGTCGACGAGGTACTCGGGGCGCAGGTCGTTCGACTGAAGCGATTCATCGAGACCGGGCGTGCCGACGAGCCGGCCGCGGCAGAACCCTCGAAGGCAGCCGACGCAAAGCCGGCCAAGCTGAAGCCGCCGGGCAAACCGGCGGCGGGGAAGTGATGCCGGCTTGACGCTATTTCGTGGGCGTGGCGGCACGTTTGGATCTCCGCAGTTCGCCGACCGGCGATCCGGGCCTGCAACTCGCGCTGTAGCCGCTCACCCTGCGGCGCTATGCTGCCGGCACACGAGATGGCGAGCCGGCCGGATCCGAACGATGTCTGTTTCGATGCTGGTGAATATTGATGTCGACGATCTGGCGCGCGCCGAGGCGTTCTACGTCGAAGCGTTCGGCTTGACCGCCGCGCGCCGCTTCGGCGACGACGGCGTCGAACTGCTCGGCGCAGCGGCGCCGATCTATCTGCTGAGAAAGGCCGCCGGCAGCGCGGCCGGCGACGCGAGCGCGCAGACACGCGACTATCGCCGTCACTGGACGCCGGTGCACATGGACTTCGTCGTCGTCGATCTCGATGTCGCGCTGGCGCGCGCGCTCGCGGCTGGCGCGAAGCTCGAAAGCGCTCCACGTGCGGCGAACTGGGGCCGCCTCGCAACGCTGGCTGACCCGTTCGGCCACGGCTTCTGCCTGATCGAATTCCGCAACCGCGGCTACGACGAGATCGCGACGCCCGCCGCGTGACGCATCGCTGCAGCGCTGCGCTCTCGCCTCATCAGTCCGTCATGCCGCATGGGCGCTCCACCCGCGCGACACGCGGACGACGTCCTCCTATAACGCCCGGCGCTGAGTGATCCACGCGTCGATCTGCTGCTCCAGCACGGGTAATGGCACCGAGCCCTGGGCGAGCACGGCGTCATGGAAGGCGCGCAGATCGAACTTCGAACCGAGTTCCTTCTCTGCGCGCGTACGCAGCTCGAGGATCTTGATCTCGCCGAGCTTATAGCTGAGCGCCTGCGCCGGCCACGAGATGTAGCGATCGACCTCGGTCTCGACTTCGTGCTGGCTGAGCGCCGTGTGTTCGGCAAGATAGGTGATCGCCTGCGTTCGCGACCAACCCTTGTGATGCACGCCGGTGTCTATGACCAGCCGCGCAGCGCGCCACATCTCGTAGCTCTCGCGACCGAATTCCTCATACGGCGTGTGATAGATGCCCATCTCCTTGCCGAGCTTCTCGCAATACAGTGCCCAGCCTTCGCCATACGCCGAGATGTAGCTCTTGCTGCGGAACTCCGGCTGACTCTTCTGCTCCTCCGCGAGAGCGCCTTGCAGCGAGTGACCGGGCGCGGACTCATGCAAGGTCAGCGCTGGCAGGTTGTACAGCGGTCGCGACGGCAGATCGTAGGTATTGACCCAGTAGGTATGGGCGCTGCCGCGGCCGGCGGTCCAGAACGGTGCGATCGCCGGCGGCACCGGTTCGATGCCGAAGCGCCCACGCGGGAGCAGGCCGAAGAACTGGCTGAGCTTGCCGTCGACCTGCTTGGAAATCCACGCCGCCTGCATGAGCAGTTCGTCCGGCGTCTTCGCATAGAACTGCGGGTCGCTGCGCAGAAACTTAAGAAAGGACGCGAAATCGCCGCGGTAGCCGCTGGCCTCCATCGTTGCCCGCATCTCGCCATCGATGCGCGCGACTTCCTTCAGGCCGATCTGGTGAATCGCCTCGGCATCGAGATCGAGCGTCGTGTATTCCTTGATCTGCTGACGGTAGTAGGCCTTGCCGTCCGGTAGCGCCTCGGCCGCAAGCGTCTTGCGCGCGTGCGGCAGGTACTCGTCGCGAAAGAATTTCAGCAAGTTCGCATAGGCCGGGATCACGTGCTCGCGGATCGCCCGCGCAGCGTCCGCACGCAGGCGCTCCTGCTCGTCGGCCGCGATCGTCGACGGCAGTTTGTTCAGCGGCGCATAGAACTCGCTGTCTTGCGGCGACTTCGCGTCGGCGAAGCTCGCGATCGAGACGTCGCGCCCGTCGAGCACCGCTCGCGGCACCGAAAAGCCGCGCGCGAGGCCGGCGCGCATGTTCGCTATCTGCTCGTCGAAGTAGCGTGGAAAATCGTCGAGCTTGGCGACGTAGTTGTGCGCAGCCTGCGCGTCCTTCAACGGCCGCCGCGCCATGAAGCCGAGGCCGGACCAGAACTGCGAATCCGCATTGAACGGCGCTTCGTAGTCACGAAAGCGCAAGCCGGCAACGAAATTCTCGAGCTGCGGTCGGTAGACCGCGATATTGACCCGGTTGTCCGCCGACAGCTCGTTCGCAGGGATTGCGCCGAGCTTCTTCAGCACGTCGTCCCAGTAGACCAGGCGCGCCTTCTGCACGGTGGCGGCGACGGACGGCAGATGGTTGACCTGCACGCGCGCATCGCCGTCTTCGTCGTCGGCGCCGGCAAATTCTTGCTGTCGCCAGGTCCATTCCTTCTTGTACAAGGCCTCGAAGCGCGCGTCGGCCGTGCCGGCCCGCACGATCGTCGTCAATGACAGCCCCGTCAACAGCAGGGCGCCGAGCCAAACCTTCATCGTGAATTCCCTCGATGGAAATCCGGATGATCGCATCGATTGCCGCCAACGGAAGTGCCGATCGATAGGGCTCAGGCAGCAAAGGTGCCGTGAAAGCCGAGCGGCATGGCATACGGCAGCCATGCCTGCGCGAGTGGTCCGTCGCCGACATGTTCGGCATCGAGCACGGCGACGCCGCTGCGCCCGCGGCGTGCATCGAGCAAGCTGCCGACGAGCCAGCCCTCGCCGACGCGGCGACTGCCCGGCTTTGGCACGAACACATGCTCCTCGGCCAGGATATCGGCGCCATAGACATGCACGCTGCGGCGCTCGCGCGCAGGATCGATTGCCGCAATCGCGTTGAAATAGGGAGCGGCGGCAGGCTCGACGCGAGCGGGCGCGAACAGCCGTGACGGCGCCGCGGTGTCGTGGCGGCGATCGAATGTCGGAAACTCGAGGCCGCGTACGCCGCTCGCCTGCCAACGCGCGCGACCTCGCGTGAGATCCAGATGCAGCGACACCAGTTCCATCTTCGTCGCGGCACTGCCGCGCTCGCCGCGCATCGCCGCGGCCATCGGCGAGCGCATGTCGGCGAGATCATCGTGTCGCACCGCGTTCACTACGATCTCGCCTCGGCGTTCATATGCGTCGGCGTAGTGGTAGACCGCGCCGAACTCGACCTCGAACCATTGCGGCGCATCGAGCGCGTCCTTCGGCACGACCGCGATGCGGCAAGGTTGTCCTGGCATGAAGCGCAGACGCTCGAAGAAGGCAGCGCCTTCGCCTTGCGCAAGCTGGTACGGCATCAGCATGAAGACGAGATGTCGCTCGGTCATCGCGAAGCTGTGCAGATACCCCGGCGCCGTCGTCGCCAGCGTCGCCGTGCGCAGGATCTTGCCATCGGCTCCGAGGTGCCAGAGCAGCAGCCCCGAGCCGCTGAGCAGATCGAGCGAGCCGAAATTCCACAGCGAGCCATCGCGTTCGACCAGCGGATGCGCGGAGAACGGCGCTGCGACCAGATCCTCACGCCAGCTCACCGGCCCGAGCGTGCGCAAGGTTTCAGGCTCCAGCTCGTAGGCCGAACCGCCCTCCCACAAGGCGAACAGGCGTCCGTTGAAACGAATCACCGCGGTATTCGCCGTATTCACGTCATCGTTGTTGCGGATCAATACCGCCGCCGGAATCGTCGTGCCCGCGGCCGGCAGCAGAAAACGCCCGGCTTTTTGTTCGCGCGTGAACTTGGAGGTGGCGACCATGCGCGCGCGATGCTCGACCGTGCGCTCGCCAAAATGCCATGCGTGCAGCATGCCGTCGCCATCGAACCAATGCTGATAACGGAAACCGGCGCGCTCGAACCAGGCCGGCCCGTTGCGAAACAGCGTGCCTGAGAAGCCCTTCGGCAGGCGACCTTCGATCGTCGCCGTGATCGGTCCGATCGATTCGCTGTCGATGCTCTTCCAGCCGGCCAGCCAGGGCTGCGTAGCCAGTCCGCGCGCGAACTGCCCACTGCCTGTCGCAACCGCGACTTCGGCGCGCAGCAGGCGTGGCGCAAGCGCGGAGGCCGCGCCGCCGGCGATGAAATTGCGCAGAAAGCGACGACGGTTCATGGCGACACCTCAACGCAGATCGATCGTGATGGCGCCACCGGCGGCGTCGAGATCGAACTTCGCCTCGTCGAACGTCGGCTTGCGCAGCAGTTGCGGGTTGTTGCTGAAACCGTAGCCCTCGATCGGCATGCCCATGAAGTTCGTGTCGAGCTTGCCGTTGTCGTTCTCGTCGTGCAGGACCTTCACTGCGTACGCTCCGGGCGGAAGGTTCGCAAAATGAAAGCTTTCCTGCGCGGCGGATGCCTTGCGTGTTCCACCTGCCGCCGCCTTGGCCTGGTCGTCCCAGCCCGCGGCGGAATCCACCACGGCGATCATCAGCGTTCCTTTCGCCACACGGATATCGGTGATCGTGACGTCGAGATCGGCACTCCGTGCGATGGTACAAAACAGGAGCGCGAGGGGGAGCAAACGCATGGATGCGGTATTCATGACGAACTCCTGCGCAAATCAGCGGATGCACCGCGCGCCCACGCGGTCGCGGTGAGGTCACCGCCAAGATTTGTCTGCGGTGCAGCGCGATAGGCGAGCGCGAAACGGATCGCCCAACCGATGAAATAGCCGGCGCCGAGTCCGGATACAAAGACGTCCCAGCTGAGGATGTCGCCACTTGAACGCGGGTTGAGCGCCGCTGCCACGTTCAAGAGATAGTGGCTGCCGAAAATCGCGAGATTGCGCATCAAGGGCACGACGCTGGCCGGCTGCAGCACGCGCCCGCGAACGTGATCGACCTGCATGCGTTGCTGCAGCAGCAGCCCGAGCAGCGCGCCGAGAGCGGCGCCGAACAACCAGTTCGAGCCCGCGTGCGGCAGCACGTCTGCGCGCTGCATGAGACCGGAAAGCCCCCAGACGATGAACACGACCGGCACGATGTAGACACGACGCACGTCGCGCACGCAGGGCTGCAGGCGACTCAGCCCGATCCAGACCAGATAGGCGAACAGCGCAAACACCCAAACCGGCGTGTGATGGAGGATTTCAACGATCATGATGTCGATTCCACAAGTGGCAGGGGCTCGGCAAAGCAAGCGGTCACACGAAAGCTTCCGTGCTTGAAGCAACCATGGTTTGCTCCCAAACAGCAGCTGCCATGCTGCGCGGCGGAACGCTCGACGGCGAGATGCCGGCAGTCACGACTTCGACCTGCCGGAAGTCACCTTTTCACATGCAACGCTTGAGTCGTGCGCGACGCGGGCGTACACAACCAGCCTGTCTCTTCGGATTGCATCGCCATGAACGATCGATGCCGCGTCTTGTTCTCGCCGCTCAACTGTGTGGCGTATCTGACCTGGGGCATGATCTTCGTCGGCCTGATGATCGGCGGCTTCAGCGGCGCCAGCGTGAACGATGCCGGCGTGCGCTCCATCAGCGCCATGCTGATGCTGGTGTTTCTCGCTGGTTTCGTGTTCGTGGCATGGCGTGAAACGCACGCCCGCGCGGCCTTGTCGATCGCACTGGTCGTGCAGACGGCGGCGGCCCTCGCGCTCGTCGCATGGACGCGTGACAGTCTCGGCGCGGTGCTGCTGATCATCGTCGTCGCACAAGCGGTGGATCTGCCACGAGCGGGATTGGTCGCGCTCGTCGGCGGCGCCAACGCTGGCCTGCTCGTGATCCTGTTCCAGGTGTGGTCGACGCCGAGCACGATCATCGTCGTGTTCGGCATGTATCTCGGATTCCAGGCGTTCGCCGGACTCACCGGCTACTACGCCAAGCAGGCCGGGCGGTCACGCGACGAGCTGGCTCAGGTCAACGCACATCTGCTGGCGACGCGCTCGCTGCTCGAGGAAAGCGCGCGCGACGGCGAGCGCCTGCGCCTCGCACGCGAGCTGCACGATGTCTCCGGGCACAAGCTGACCGCGCTGAAACTTCAACTCGCGTTGCTGGCACGCGATCCGGCCGGCGCGCCGCCGGCAGTGGCGACGGCTGCGGGCCTCGCCAGCGAGCTACTCGACGACCTGCGCGGCGTGGTCGGACAGTTGCGCCGGCACGAAGGCCTCGACCTCAAGCGCGCGATCGAAGAGCTGGCCGCACCGCTGCCGAAGCCGCGCGTGCATATCGAGATCGCCGCCGGCACGCGCGTCGACGATGTCGAGCAGGCGCAGGCGCTGTTGCGCACCGCGCAGGAAGCGCTGACGAATGCAGCACGGCATTCCGGCGCCGAGCATGTCTGGCTCACGCTGACACGCGCGCAAGGTCGCATCGTGCTCGACGTGCGCGACGACGGTCGCGGCAGTGCGACGATCCGCCCCGGCAACGGCCTCAGCGGCATGCGCGAGCGCCTCGAGTCGATCGGCGGCGGACTCACGCTTGCGGGCGAGCACGGCTTCCGCATCAACGCCTGGGTGCCGGTGGCGTGACCACGCACGCCGCACGTGTGAACATCGCCTGATGGCCGACACGATCCGCATCGCACTTGCCGACGATCAAGCTTTGGTGCGCGCCGGCCTCAAGGCTTTGCTCGAACAATTTGGCGACATCGCCGTCGCGATCGAGGCCGAGGACGGCGAAGCGCTGCTCGATGCGCTCGCCGGGACAGTGGTCGATGTCGTGCTCTCCGATATCCGCATGCCGGCCCTGTCCGGCACCGAAGCACTGCGCCGCCTGCGCGCGCGTGGTGACACGACGCCGCTGATCCTGCTGACCACGTTCGACGACAGCGCGCTGCTGCTCGACGCCGTCGGCGCCGGCGCGCAGGGCTTCCTGCTCAAGGATGCCGCGCCGGAGGACCTGCACGATGCGATCCGCGCCGTCGCACACGGCGAGTCGCTGCTGCAGCCGGTGGCGACCGATCCGGTACGCGCACGCTACGCGTATCGCGAGCAGGCCGCCCCAAAGGCGAGTTTCGGCGAACGCGAAGTCGCCATCCTGCGCCTGCTCGCCGGCGGTTATTCGAACAAGGAGATCGCGCGTTCGCTGTTTCTCGCCGAGGGCACGGTGAAGAACTACGTGTCGGACATCCTCGACAAGCTCGACACGCGCGATCGCACGCGCGCGGTGCTGAAGGCGATCACGTTGCGCATCATTTGAATGGCTGCGCGTGAATGGCTGCTGCAGAAACCGACGGCTTTGCCGTCGTCGCGCCAAGCGACTTTCACCTTCAGCCGATCTCGTCGACATCGGCGCCCGCACGGCGCAGATAAGTGGCAAGGTCGCGCTGCGGAGTTTCGACGAACACGTCTCCGGTCGTCTCGAAACTCGCGATGCGGTCCGGACGGAAGTTGCGGAAATCCTCGCGCAGTCGGCACCACGCCCCGAGTGTCCAGGCGCCGCCCCAGAACGCCAGACATAGCGGCTCGACCTCGCGCAGCGACGCGCGACCAGACTCGTCGCGATAGTCGAGGCGCAGCACGCAGTGCGCGGCGATCGCTGCGTGCAGACGGTCGATCAGACCGGACTTCGCCTCATGCCAGTTGCCAGGAGCGAAGATGCGCGAGCGCATCGCGCGAGCACGCAGTTCCGGCGGCAATACGGCGTCGATCTTCAGCAGTGCGGCCTTCGCGCCGGCGCTGAGGCGCGCGCCGGCAAACGCGCGCACGAAGCGTGTGCCGACGACCAGGGCTTCGAGCTCGTCGGCGTTGAACATCAGCGGCGGGATATCCGCGCCCTTGCGCAGGACGTAACCAATGCCGGCCTCGCCCTCGATCGGCACGCCGGACAGCTGCAGATCGGCAACGTCTCGATAGACGGTCCGCAGCGAAACCGCCAGCGTCTGCGCGAGGCTGCGCGCCGCCAGCGCGGTGCGGCGACCGCGCAGGGCATGGATGATGAGGAACAAACGGTCGGCTCGACGCATCCGCCGATGATGGCGTGCACGCGTCTCATTGGCAAAGACGTCGGTGCACGAATGAAGAACACTCCGCGTCGCTGCGACGGCAATGGAACGCAAACGCACGCTGGCCGGAGCGGTGCGAGCTCACGTTATGACCGAACCTACGCGCGCCGATGTGGCACGCGAGCTGCACGGCGGTGTGGCGTTCTCCCGCAGCATCAGGCGGCCAGTGACGGCGGGCTTTTGCTGTCGCGTTGTCGCGGCGTACGCCGCGGTGCCGGCACGATGCGAGCGAACTTCGCATCGCCAGCCGCGATGGCGGGGACGATCGGTATGGGCACATGCGCCGCTGCATCGACCAGCATGTGCCGCGCGGCCAGCGGAAGGTAAGCGCGTACAAGTAACTGCATCAGGTCTGTCATGAGAGAACTCCTGGTTTGAAACGTGGGCAAGCGGCCGCAGCTCGGCGATCTGGAGCTGACGGGGCTCGGGCGGAAAGGCCCACCCGTTGTCGTTGCGTCCATCGAAGTAGCGGATCGGCGCATCGGCGAGTTCCACCGGATCGACGCCGTCGCGCGCGGCCAGGCTGACCGCGATGTAGTCACCGCCGATCTGTTCGAACTGGTAGTCGCCGAGTTCGCTCATGCCCGCAAGCGGCCGGAATGCATCGGGCTCGACGACAGCGCTTCCGCTTCGCGAATTGCTGCGGATCGAGCCATCGCATTTGCCTGTGCCGCGATTGAGGTCGATGTCCGCTTCGAAGCGGACGCACCGCAATGACAACGTCCAGCGTAGGTCTTCCTCATGAGTCGCTCCCTGGCAGCAGGTCTCTCGACGACCGGCGCGAGGATCGGATGCGCCCGCGGCCGTGATGGCGATCGATGGTTCAGCCGCGAACGCGCGAACGCGCGGTCGGCGCGAGACGCAGGATCAGCGGATCGGACGACGGATTGCGGCGCGCATCGTGGCTGTTTCCGGTGTGCGCGATGCCGCCGAAATGGCGGTCCCACGCGGCACTGTCCTTGAACGCGAGGAAGCAGGCGAAGACGTTCTCGCCTTCGCGCACCGGCAGTGCCGGAAAGGTGTTGCTGGCGTGTTCGCTGACGAAGCTCGCCAGCAGGCGCGCACCGGCTGCGCGCAGGACCGGCAGTGTCCTGCGCTCGAACCACGGCAGAAAATCCGCGCCCACGCGCACAGGCAGCTGCCAGATCATCGCGACGATCAGCGGGTCTTCCGGCGCGGCCGCATCGTCGCCGTCCGCGAAACCGGAATCGCTTCGTGCCGGGCGCAGCAGCAGCACATCATCCGAATCGATCATCGTCGCGTTGGCGGCTTCGCGATGCGCCTGCCAGACCGGTCCGCCATAGAATGCTGCCAGCGCTGCGGCACGAGACGGCATGTCGCTGAACCCGCGCAACCAGACGAAACGATCCGGATCGTCAAGATCGCGGAACAGACCGAGCAGGCGCAAGCCGCAGCATTCCTGCGATTCGACGAACTCGCGTTCGAACAGGCCGATCAGCTCGTCGCGCCGGCCCGGATGCAGCGTGTACTGGCGCAGCTCGACGACAGCGCACGGCACGTGCGTATTCAGCGGTTCTTTCTCACAAACGATATCCATCGTGACGACCTCCTTGCGATGCGCTTGAAACACGATCCTGCAATCAAACCGGCGACCACAGGCCGACGCGGTTTCCCTCGCAGTCGCGGAACTGCGCGAAGTAGCCCATGCCTTGCGGCAACGCGGTGCGCGGCACGAGCGTGTCGCCGCCGTGGCCGTTCGCTCGCTCCAGCGCAGGCGCCAGATCGGCGACGCTGAGATAGACCACGCTGCCCTGGACCGATGGCTCGCAGTCCTCCATCGCGATCAAGGCACCGCTCGCGTTTGGTTTGCCTCCATACGGAAATACCGCCAACGTGCCGCCGCCGAAGTCCTCACGCTTGAGCTGGACAGCCAGCACGTGCTCGTAGAACCGCTGCGCGCGGTCGAGATTGCTGGTCGGAATCTCGAACCAGGCGGGTACGTTCGGGTTCAACATCGGGGAGCCTCCTGCCAACGTGCGCGATCCGCACGCCGCAGAGTCTGCGCCGGGGCTGCTGCCAGCCTGGTGTCAGCAGGCTGGCATGCGTTTGCCGCAGCCGCGACAATAGGTGTTGGCCTTCAGGAGTCCATCGACAATGCCGTCGCCCAACCTGCCAGCCGGCAGCCCCCGCGTGTCGCTCAGCCGCTTCCTGATCGAGCAGCAACGCGAACACGGCCGCATCGACGCGGACCTGCGCCTGTTGATCGAAGTCGTTGCGCGCGCATGCAAGCGCATCTCGATCGCCGTCGGCAAGGGCGCACTCGGCGGTGTGCTCGGCAGCGCCGGCACCGAGAACGTGCAGGGCGAAACGCAGAAAAAACTCGATGTCGTCTCCAACGAGATTCTGCTCGAAGCGAACGAATGGGGTGGCCATCTCGCCGCGCTCGCATCGGAGGAGATGGACGATCCGCATCCGATCCCGCACCGCTATCCGAAGGGCGAGTATCTGCTCGTGTTCGATCCGCTCGATGGCTCTTCGAACATCGACGTGAACATCTCGGTCGGCACGATCTTCTCGGTGCTGCGTTGTCCGGATGGCGTGGAGAACCCGGACGAAGCGGCCTTCCTGCAACCCGGCACCCGCCAGGTCGCCGCCGGCTATGCGGTGTACGGCTCCAGCACGGTGCTGGTGCTGACGCTCGGAGAGGGCGTGTACCAGTTCACGCTGGACCGCGAGCAGGGTGATTTCCCGCTGACGCAGTCGAACCTGCGCATTCCGCACGAGACCTCGGAATTCGCGATCAACATGTCGAACCTGCGCCATTGGGAGGCGCCGATGCGGCGCTACATCGATGAACTGCTGGCCGGCAAGACGGGCCCGCGTGGACGCGACTTCAACATGCGCTGGGTCGCTTCGATGGTCGGCGACGTGCATCGCATCCTGACGCGCGGCGGCATCTTCATCTATCCGCGCGATCTCAGGGATCCCGCCATGCCGGGCAAGCTGCGCCTGTTGTACGAAGCCAATCCGATGGCCTTGATCGTCGAGCAGGCCGGCGGCGCGGCGACCGACGGGCAGCAGTGCATCCTCGACATCGTGCCGCACAAGCTGCACCAGCGCGTACCGGTGTTTCTCGGCTCGAAGACCGAGGTCGACCTCGTCACGCGCTATCACCGCGAGGCATCGGCGTGACGGTGGATGCACCCAGCGCGGATTTCATCGAGGTCTACGAAGACGCTCTCGATGCACAGCTCTGCCGCGAGCTGATCCAGCATTTCGAGGCCAGCAGCAAGGTCGTGCGCGGCGCCACCGCGGGCGGCGTCAATACGCGCCTGAAGGACAGCTGGGACCTCAACATCAGCGCGCATGCCGAATGGAACACTGCCGTCGGTGCGCTCAACAGCGCGATGCTGCGCGGCCTGCTGACCTACTTGCGCAAGTACACGCATCTGGCGTTGGCGCCGACCGCGCTGTATCGCAAGCGCCCCGGCAACGACGACATGACGATGCTCGGTGTCGACGACATCCGCGCAATGCCGGACGCCGAACTGCAACGCCTGGCAACCCAGCTGTTTCGTCCCGGCGGTATCAATCTGCAGCGCTACTACGCCGACCAGGGCGGCTATCCGTACTGGCACAGCGAAATCTCGCCCCGCATCGGCAGCGACGACAACCTGCATCGCGTATTGCTTTGGACGATCTATCTGAACGACGATTTCGACGCCGGCGAAACCGAATTCCTTTTCCAGCAGCGCCGCATCGTGCCGCGCACTGGCGCACTGTTGCTCGCACCGGCAGGCTTCACGCACACACATCGCGGCAACATGCCGGGCCGCGGCAACAAGTACATCGCGACCTCGTGGGTGCTGTTCCAGCGCGCCGAACAGTTGTACGCGGATCCTACGGCGACGATATGAAGAAGCGGCGCCACACGAACCATTTCGCGCGCGAGGCCTGGCTGATGGCGCTGCTGCTGCCGGCCATCGTCGTCATCGGCGCAGCGGCAGGCGTGATCGTGCAGTCGTGGCACCGGTGGTTCGGATCGCCTCCTGCTCCTTGAAGCAGACGGCCACTGGATTCCCGCGTTCGAGGGAATGACGAACGGGGGTCCTGAGATGCCTCGGCAGCGGCAGCTTCCACGCTAGAATCCGGCGAGCCCGCCGAACGGACCTGCGCCATGACGAAGCCGAACCCGATGCTGCCGCTGCCGGCGCTGATCTTTTCCTCGCGCTGGTTGCAGCTGCCGCTATATCTCGGTCTGATCGTCGCGCAGGGCGTCTACGTCATCCTGTTCGTGAAGGAATTGTGGCACCTTATCCACGAGTCGCTCAGCCTGAGCGAGCAGGCGATCATGCTGATCGTGCTCGGCCTGATCGATGTCGTGATGATCTCGAATCTGCTGATCATGGTCATCGTCGGCGGCTACGAAACCTTCGTCTCGCGTCTCGGCCTCGAAGGCCATCCTGATCAGCCCGAATGGCTAAGCCACGTCAATGCGTCGGTGCTGAAGGTCAAGCTGGCGATGGCGATCATCGGCATCAGCTCGATCCACCTGCTGAAGAGCTTCATCGAGGCCGGCGCGCTCGGCGGTTCACTGCCGTTCTGCTCACCCGAACTCTATGCGCAGATGGCCGAAGGCGCCGCGATCGGCACCGGCAAGGTATGCACGACTCTGACCACGACCGGCGTGATGTGGCAGACCATCATTCATTGCGTGTTCGTCGTCTCGGCGATCGGCATCGCCTGGACGGATCGCCTGATGTCGAATATCCACGGTCAATCCGGCCGCGAAATCGAAGCCCATTGATTCAATCCATCTTCATTCAACTGGGGAAAACGCCATGCGTATCGGACTCATCCTTGCAGGCCTCGTGCTGGCCGCCATCGGCCTTGCGGCGTTCACCGGCAACATCAACTTCAGCCAGGACAAGGAGGTCGTCAAGATCGGCGGTCTTTCGGCGTCGGTGAAGCAGGAGAAGAGCGTGCCGGAATGGCTGGGCGGCATTGGCGTACTGGTCGGCCTCGGCTTGATCGTGCTCGGCGCGACGCGCAAGTAAACGCTTCGTCATCGGCGCCGTCGCCACGCGGGTGGCAACGGCCCTTGAATCAGCGGCGCCATCGCCCCAGTCAGACTGCTCGACCTATTCGAGGAGTGCGCGATGGAATACCGCCGTCTGGGTGCATCCGGTTTCACGGTCCCGGTGCTGAGCTTCGGCACCGGCACATTCGGCGGCAAGGGCGAGTTCTTCGGCGCCTGGGGCAGCACCGATGTCGCCGAGGCGCGCCGTCTGATCGACCTTTGCCTCGACGCCGGCGTCAGCCTGTTCGACAGCGCCGACGTGTATTCGCGCGGGGCGTCGGAATCGATCCTCGGCGAGGCGATCAAGGGCCGCCGCGACCAGGTGATCCTGTCGACCAAGGCGACCTTCCGCTTCGGCGACGAGCCGAACAACGTCGGCTCGTCGCGCTACCACCTGATCAAGACGGTCGAGGAACAACTCGAGCGCCTCGGCACCGACTACATCGATCTGTTCCAGCTGCACGGCTTCGATGCACTGACGCCGATCGAGGAAGTGCTGTCGACGCTGGATACGCTCGTGCGTGCCGGCAAGATCCGCTACACCGGTGTATCGAATTTCTCCGGCTGGCACCTGATGAAGTCGCTCGGCGTCGCCGACAAGTACGGCTATCCGCGCCACGTCGCCAACCAGACCTACTACTCGCTGATCGGGCGTGACTACGAATGGGAACTGATGCCGCTCGGCGTCGACCAGGGCGTCGGCGCCGTCGTCTGGAGCCCGCTCGGCTGGGGTCGTCTGACCGGCAAACTGCGCCGCGGCCAAGCGTTGCCCGATCAGAGCCGTCTGCACAAGACCGCCGACTTCGGACCGCCGGTCGACGACGAGTATCTGTATCGCGTCGTCGATGCGCTCGACGAGGTCGCCCGGGAAACCGGCAAGAGCATTCCGCAGATCGCGCTGAACTGGCTGCTGCAGCGTCCAACCGTGTCGACCGTCGTGATTGGTGCGCGCAACGAGGAACAACTGAAGCAGAACCTCGGTGCCATCGGCTGGAAATTGAGCAAGGAGCAGATGGCGAAGCTCGATGCCGCCAGCGCGACGACGTTCGCTTATCCGTATTGGCACCAACGCGGCTTCGCCGAGCGCAATCCGTTTCCGGTCTGATCGAATGGGCGGCCCGCGGGTCGCGTGCCGACCCTTAGGGCAACGCTGAATAAGTCGTCATTCCCGCGAGAGCGGAAGTGCTTTTCAACAGCGAAGCTGGTCAATCCAATTTGCCTTTGTTTCAAGAGGCTAAGATCAAAATGGATGATCGGCCATTCGGCCGTTGAAAACCCCGCTTTCGCGGGAATGACGTCAGTGGAGACTTATCCAGCATTGCCTTAGGCCGCCGCCCACGGCGAGGGATGCTTGCCGCGCCCGCTACAATGGCGCGATGGACGTTTCCCACCTTCTCGACGGACTCAACCCTTCGCAACAGGAGGCCGTGACCGCGCCGGCCGGTGACTACCTCGTGCTCGCGGGCGCCGGGTCAGGCAAGACACGCGTGCTCACGCACCGCATCGGCTGGCTGCTCGAAGTCGAGCGCGTGTCGCCATGGTCGGTGCTGGCCGTCACGTTCACCAACAAGGCGGCCGGCGAAATGCGCGGGCGCAGCGAGAACCTGATCGCCGGCGGTGCACGCGGACTGACCATCGGCACCTTCCACGGCATCGCGCACCGCCTGCTGCGCCGTCACTTCCGCGAGGCAAAGCTGCCTGAGACCTTCCAGATCCTCGACGCCGACGATCAGCAGCGCCTGGTCAAGCGCACGATCCAGGGACTGGGCCTGGACGAGGCACGCTTTCCGCCGCGCCAGGCGACCTGGTTCATCAATGCGGCGAAGGACGAAGGCAAGCGCCCGGACGCGATCGATGCGGGATTCAATCCGATCAATCGCGTGCTCATCGACATCTACCGCGCCTACGAGGAAACCTGTCGCCGCTCGGGTCTGGTGGATTTCGCCGAACTGCTGCTGCGCGCGCACGAGCTGTGGCTGCACGACGATGCGCTGCTGGCGCATTATCGCGAGCGTTTCCGCCACCTGCTGATCGACGAGTTCCAGGACACCAACACACTGCAGTACGCATGGATACGCGTGCTCGCTGGGCACGGAAGCCCAAGTGCCGCGGGCGCAGGACGCGCAGGAGCGGCAGCCGGTTCGACCGGCCACGTCTTCGTGGTCGGCGACGACGATCAGGCGATCTACGGTTGGCGCGGTGCGCGGGTCGAGAACGTGCAGCATTTCCTGCGCGATTTCCCCAGCGCGCGCACGATCCGCCTCGAACAGAACTACCGCTCGACCGGCAACATCCTCGCTGCCGCGAACGCGGTCATCGCGCACAACCCGGATCGCCTCGGCAAGCAGCTGTGGACGGCTGGTGAGGCCGGCGCGTCGATCGAACTGTATGCGGCCTACAACGAGCAGGACGAGGCGCGCTATGTGATCGAGCGCATCCGCGAGCACCTGCGCGAGGAGGCCAAGGCCTCCGATGTCGCTATCCTGTATCGCTCGAACGCGCAGTCGCGCAACTTCGAGGAGCAGTTGATCCAGCACGACATCGCGTACCGCGTCTACGGCGGCCTGCGTTACTTCGATCGCGCGGAAATCAAGGATGCCCTGGCGTATTTGCGCCTGGTGGCGAACCGCCAAGACGATGCCGCGTTCGAGCGCGCGGTCAACACGCCACCGCGCGGCATCGGCGATCGCACGCTGGACCTGCTGCGCCAGCGTGCGCGGCGCGACAGCCTATCGCTGTGGGATGCGGCGCTCGGCGAACTCGCTGCGGAGGCACTGGCGGGGCGCGGCAAGAATGCGCTGCGTGCCTTCTTGCAGCTGATCGAAGAATTGGCGCGGGACTGTCTGGCGCCGAGCGCGCGCGAACCGCTTGAACCCTCTCCCCCGAGCCTGCTCGAGGGAGAGGGAGCACGCAGCGACGAGCCACTCGTGCTGTCCGAGCAAATCGACCACGCACTCGCACGCTCGGCCTTGCGTGACTTCTATGAAAAGGACAGTCGTGGCAGCGCGGAGTCGCGCGTCGAGAACCTCGACGAACTCGTCAACGTCGCCGCGCGCTTCCGGCGCACACCGGAGGACCTCGAGGCCGGCCTGTCGGAACTGGCCGCGTTTCTCGCACATGCCGCGCTCGAAGCGGGCGAAGGCCAGGGCGAGGCATGGCAGGACTGCGTGCAGCTGATGACCCTGCATTCGTCCAAGGGGCTGGAGTTTCCGCTGGTGTTCCTGGTCGGCCTCGAGGACGGACTGTTTCCGAGCCAGAAGTCGACCGAGGAGCCCGGACGTCTGGAAGAGGAACGCCGCCTCGCCTACGTCGGCATCACGCGCGCGCGCGACCGCCTCGTCTTGAGCTACGCCGAATCGCGCCGCCTGCACGGGGTCGAATCGTATGCGCGACCGTCACGCTTCCTCGGCGAAATCCCGGCCGAACTGGTGCACGAGGTGCGTCCACGCGTGCAAGTCAGCCGCCCCGCATTTGCCGGCCGATCGATCGCCAGCGCGCAGGAAAGCGCGGCGCCGTTCAAGCTCGGCCAGCGCGTGCAGCATGCGAGCTTTGGCGAGGGCGTCGTGCTGAGCTATGAGGGCGCCGGTACACACACCCTGGTCGAGGTGAATTTCGCCACGGCCGGACGCAAGCGGCTCGTACTCGCTTACGCGAATCTGGCCGCGCTGTGAGTCGCGCGCAAACACCGGTACGAATAGATATTGTGAAACTGGCTGGACGCGGCGGCATGCACGAGCCGGATGTCCGGCGCCCTTCACCGGTTGAGCATTGACCCTACCGAACACTATGGCACGCAGGATCCGGATTCTCGTCCCGGCGGTCGCCGCGCTCGCGGCAGCCGCGCTGTGGTGGTGGCTTGGGCAAACGCCGCCAGCGCGCTCGCCAGAAGCCACGGGCGTGTCCGACGTCGCTCCGGCGACTGCGACTGCAGTGCTCGAAGCGCCGCAGTCGAACGTGCCGATCGTGCCCGCAGCGCCCGGCGTGGCCGCGGCCGAGCGCGATCCGGCGGCGCCAAGCCCCGTGGATGCGCGGAAGTTGGCGGCGACGCCTACCCCGACGCGTGGCGCCATCGAGGCCATGCTCGACGCCCCGATCGACCGCAACCACGCGATTGACCTGTTCGCCGAACACCTCGCGAAACTCGAACAGAACGGCAGCGACGGTCCGTTGGACACGGGCAGCGCGCAGCGCCTGCAGGAATTCGCGGCGCGCGCGGACGGCGGCGACGACTCCCAGCGCATCGCGCATGCACTGCAGAAGCAGCTGGAGGACTGGCTCTCGCAGTTTCCGACCGAGCGGGCCAATCACCTCGCCTTGATCTCGGTCGTGTGCAAAGTCGGCGCATGTCAGGTGCTGCTGGCGGAAAGCTCGATCGACGTCACGTCGGCGGCCGCACGCAAGGCCATGGATCTCGCACCCGCCCTGACCGTGTTGACGCAGACGCGCTGGTGGCAGCAGCTCGGCCTCGTCCTCACGAGCACCGACTTGACGCTTGCAGACGCCGCTGCGCCAGAGGACGTTCCGCGCTACGCGCTATGGACCCTGTATCTGTCCGTCGCCGGTTAGCGCGCCGAATGTAAATGCCGCCGCGCCGCAGCGCGTTGTCACTCCAGCGTCATGCAGTTTGCCAAGACTTGCCGGTTGCGATCGCCCGGCGCGCAGACGTCCGGCGCGGTCTCTCTTTTTCCTTTCTGAAACCGGAGCAGGACCATGATCGCGATCGGCAAGCGTCTGCCGGGCTGGCTCGGCGCATGTGCGCTGGCGTTGTGTGCGTTGCCCGCGGCTGCGCAAATGCGCATTACCGAATACATGTACGGCGGCGCCAACGGCGAGTTCGTCGAATTCACCAACGTCGGCAGCGCCGCGGTCGACATGACCGGCTGGAGCTTCGATGACAGCTCGCGCATACCGGGCAGCCAGGACCTCAGCGTCTACGGCACGGTCGCGCCCGGCGAGTCGGTGATTTTCACCGAAACCAATGCGGACACGTTCCGCACGGCATGGTCGCTGTGCGCGGCGGTCAAGGTGATCGGCGGCAATACCAACAACCTTGGCCGCGACGACGAGATCAACCTGTACGACGCGAGCGGCCAGCAAGTCGATCGCCTGACCTACGGCGACGACACCGCGCTCGGCGGCGTGCGTACGAATGGTTTCAGCGGCTGGGTCAATGCGGCCGGCCTCGGCAACAACATCGCGACCGACTGGACGCTGTCGATCGTCGGCGATGCGGAAGGCTCGTATGCGTCAAGCGGCGGCGACATCGGCAGCCCCGGCAAGAGCACGCGCGCTACGGTCGCGTTCGATGCCTGCCAGCCGCCGGTCGGCGTCATGCGCATCTCCGAATACATGTATGGGGGCGTCAACGGCGAGTTCGTCGAATTCACCAACGTCGGCAACGCGCCCGTCGACATGACTGGCTGGAGCTTCGACGACAGCTCGCGCACGCCGGGCAGCCAGGACCTCAGCGCCTACGGCGCGGTCGCGCCGGGCGAATCGGTGGTCTTCACCGAAACCGCAGCCGACCTGTTCCGTACCGACTGGAGCCTGTGCAGCGGCATCAAGATTATCGGCGGCAATACCAACAATCTCGGTCGCGACGACGAGATCAACCTCTACGACGCCAACGATCAGCTGATCGACCGCCTGACCTACGGCGATGACACCGCGCTCGGCGGCGTGCGCACGAACAACATCAGCGGCTGGGTCGGCGCGGCAGGACTCGGCAGCAACGTCGCGGCCGACTGGACCTTGTCGATCGTCGGCGACGCCGAAGGCTCGACCGCCTCGCTCGGCCACGACGTCGGCAGCCCGGGCAAGAGCACGCGTGCGACGGTCGCGTTCGACCCTTGCGTGGGCGCGCCAGACGCCCCGACGATCACCGTCGATGACAGCGCGACATCGCTCTATCTCGATCTGGCCGCGACGACCGCCGGCGCCGCCAGCGGCGTCATCGACGATCCGACCGACCCAGCCGCGACCACCGGCATCGGCTTCACGTTCGCTGTGTCCGGCGGCGGCGACGCTTCGACGCTGACGATCAGCGCGGCCAGCAGCAACCCCGACGTCGTCGACGCGAGCGGCCTTGCGCTGAGCGGCGCTGGCGCCGCGCGTCAGCTCACGATCACGCCGCACGGCGTCGGCTACGCGACGATCACCGTCAGCGCCACCGATGCCGACAACAACACCGGCACCTACGCGATCAGCTACGCCGCCTCGGCCGCCGCCGCGCAGCCGTCAACGACGCGCTTCCACACCGGCGCCAGCGACGCCTCGGCAACGATCGCGGTCGATGCCGACACCATGCTGGTGGCCGACGACGAAACCAACATCCTGCGCCTGTACAGCCGCCACCAGTCCGGCCTGCCGCTGGCCGGCTTCGATTTCACCAGCCAGTTGAACCTGACCGATCCGGACAATCCGGAAATGGATCTGGAAGGATCCACGCGCATCGACAACCATTTGTTCTGGACCGGCTCGTACAGCAACTCGAAGAACTTCCACGTGCGTCCGAACCGCCATCGCGTGTTCGCGACGGATCTATCCGGCAGCGGCGCGAACGCGGCGCTGGCGTATGTCGGCCGTTATGACTGGCTGCTCGAAGACCTCGTCGCGTGGGACCAGAACAATGGCCATGGCCTGGGCGCGAACGCCCTCGGCTTCGCCGCGAGCAGTGCCGAAGGCGTCGATTCGAAGACGCCGGCCGGCTTCAACATCGAAGGCCTCAGCATCGCACCGGATGGCGGCACCGCCTACTTCGCGTTCCGCGCACCGCTGCTGCCGACGAACGACCGCCATCAGGCTCTGATCGTGCCGGTGTTGGATTTCCAGGCCCTCGTGGGCACGGCCGATTCGCAGCCGCAAGGTTCTGCCACGTTCGGCGCGCCGATCTTCCTCGACCTCGGCGGCCGTGGCATCCGCAGCCTCGATCGCAACGCGTCCGGCCAGTTCCTGATCACCGCCGGCCCGACCGGCGATGCGACCGGCATTGCGCCGTCCGATTTCCGCCTGTACGCGTGGACCGGCAATCCAGCCGACGCGCCGCTCGAACTCGGCGTCGACCTGACCGCGCTCGACGTCAATGGCGGCAGCTTCGAATCGATTGCCGAACTGCCCGACCCGCTCGGCGTCGGTACCGTGCTGCAGTTCCTGCTCGATAACGGCGACAGCGCCTGGTACGGCGACGGCATCGCGGCGAAGGACCTGACCGAGTCGCGCTTCAAGAAGGCGACCAGCCTTGAAGTCAGCGTCGACATCGTCTATCCGGCGACGAGCGTCGTCGCCAGCAGCGGCACTCCGCAGAACACGGGGGTTTCGCAACCGTTCGCCGCGCAGCTCGGCGTGCTGGTCAAGGATGCGTATGGCCAGGCTGTCTCCGGCGTCAACGTCGGTTTCGCTGCTCCATCGGACGGCGCCAGCGCCGTGCTTTCGTCGACGAGCGCCATCACCGACTCGAAGGGCCTCGCCAGCGTGAGCGCGACGGCGAACGCGATCGCCGGCGGCTATGGCGTGGTCGCCAGCATCGGCGGCGTCGGCAAGACCGCCAGCTTCGCGCTGACCAATACGCCCGGTGCCGCAGCGCTGCTCACCGCGACCAGCGGCAGCGGGCAGAGCGTCGTCGTTCGCCAGGCATTTGCCACACCGCTCGTCGTGCATGTCACCGACGTCGCCGGCAACGCCGTGCCGAATGCGCTCGTAACGTTCTCGGCTCCGCAGGGAGGTCCCGGCGCCCTGCTGTCGCAGGGAGACGTGACGACGGATGCGAATGGCGACGCTGAAGTGGAGGCGACAGCCAATCCATCGGCCGGCAGCTATGTCGTCACTGCGTTGGTCGATGGCGCCAAGGCGCCGGCGTTGTACACGCTTACCAACACGCCCGGCCCTGCCTCCCTCGTTACGGCCATCGGCGGCACGCCGCAAAGCACCGTTGTCGGCCAGCCGTTCGCTGCCCCGCTGACGTTGCAGGTGACCGACGCCGACGGTAACGCCACTGCCGGCGTCACGGTAACGTTCGCGGTGCCTGCCAAGGAGGCCAGCGCGACGCTCTCCTCCATGACGGCGACGATCGATGCGACGGGCGTTGCGAGCGTCACGGCGACGGCCAACGCAGTGGCAGGCAGCTATCAGGTCACCGCCACCATCGACGGCGGCGTCACAACGGCCCTGTTCGATCTGACCAACACGATCGACGTGACCGACGTGATCTTCCGCAACGGCTTCGAGCTGGCGACGCCCTAGTGTCCTGTCTCACAAGTAGCGC
>JBDTYM010000034.1:0-39236 GCA_040005635.1 Dokdonella sp.
GCGCCGGAAGGATCGAGTTCGACCTGGCCTGCCAGCGCCTGGCGCAGCGACTCCTCGGCTGCCTGGTATTGACCAGCCAGCATCTGCGTAACGCCGAGCGTGCGCTGCTGGCTGACACGCTGCTGGTTGGGTTTTCCATTGCTGTAGGTATCGACGACCTCGATTCCGGCGCGAAGCTCGGTCGCTGCCTTGTCGAACAGCCCGAGCTCCCGATAGTCCTTGCCGACGTTCAAGTACGACGAAGCGAGATCCTGCGGATGCAGCTGGCCGCCGGCGCTGCCGCGCTCACGCAATTTCAGGCGTTCGACCACGCCTTCGGCGAATCGGCCTTCGGCTTCGATGATGCCGAGCAGATTGGTCTGCACGACCAGGGTGTCGCGGTGATCCGGCCCGACGCTGTCCATGCGGATCTGCAGTGATTGGCGCAGCGCATTTTCGGCGCCGGCTAGATCGCCCTTGTCGCTCAGCGCATTGCTGAGTTCGTTGAGCGCGTGCGCGACGTGATTGCTGTCGTCGCCGTAGGTCGAACGCCAGATGTCGATGCCGTTGTGGAAAGCTGCCTCGGCTTCCGCGAAGCGCGCATTGCCGGCGAGTACGCTACCGAGCAGGATCCACTCCTCACCGACGATCTCGTTGTGCGGGCCGAGCGCGGCCGCATCCTGGCGCAGCGCGTCGTCGAGCATGCTTTCCGCCGCTGCCATCTCGCCGTTCCCTATCAGGCAGTGCGCAATCAGATCGTGCGCCTTGGCCTGCGTCTCCGCGCTGCCGGGATCGTCAGGCTTGAGCAAGGCGATACCCTGGCGCCCGTGCGCCAGAGCATCGTCGCAGTTGCCTGCGTCGTCCTCGCCGAGCGCGATGCCGACCAGCACGCGCGCCTTCACATCGTCCGGAACCCGCGCATCGCTGGCATCGGCGAGTGCACGCTTGAGCAGCGCATCGGCGCGGGCGAAATCACCGATCTGTTGATACAGGACTGCGATCAGCGCCGCCGCGTCGGCTTGCAATGCCGGTTGACCGGTCGATTTCGCCAATTGCTGCTCGCCTTTTTCGAGCAACTGATGCGCACTGAGTGGCTTTCCCTGATTCGCGTCCGGTGTGGCCTGCTCGAACACGCCGACGAGGAAGCGACGCACCCCCTCGGCGCGCTCGGTCTGCTGACGTGCCAGCGCCGCGGCGGCGCGCGCCTGGCGCGCTTGTTCGCGTGCGTGATCGGCTTGCTCCAGCGCGATGACCAGCGCGGTGATCAGCGCGATCACGAAGACGGCGGCGAGCGCAACGCCGGACCGGTGCCGTGCGACGAACTTGCCGAATCGATAGCGCGTCGTGTCGGCGCGCGCGGAGATCGGGCGCCCTTCGAGGAAGCGGCGGATATCGTCGGCGAGCGCGTCGACGGTCGCGTAGCGACGTTGCGCCTCGGCGCGCAACGCGGTCGATGTGATCAGATCGAGGTCGCCGCGCAGCACTCGCTCGGGTATAGCTTCGACCGTCGGCGGACGCTTTTGCGCCGCGGCTTGCAGCGTGGGCGTGCTGCGCACGGCAACGCTTGGAAACGCACCGGAAGGATCTTCCATCGCGCGCAGGCGCGCTTCGCCCGAGGCACCTTCGGCGGTACGGTAGGCGCATACGCCGGTGAGCAGTTCGTGCAGCACCGCGCCGAGTGCGTAGATATCCGTCGCCGTCGTCACCGCTTCGCCGCGCAATTGTTCCGGCGATGCATAGGCCGGCGTGAGCGGATGCAGTTGCGTCTGCGTTTCCACGGAAGTCGCGCCGTCTACCAGCGTCGCGATGCCGAAATCGAGCAGCTTGACGCTGCCGTCACGCGCTACCAGCACATTCGATGGCTTGATGTCGCGATGTACGACGAGCTGGCGATGGGCGAACTGCAACGCCGCGCAGATTTCGAGAAACAGGCGCAAGCGTTCGGCGACATCGCATCGATGCGTGGCGACATGCGCCAACAGCGGCGCGCCGTCGACGAATTCCATCGCGAAATACGGATTGCCGGTCGCATCGATGCCGCCATCGAGCAGGCGCGCGATATGCGGATGTTCGAGCCGAGCGAGTATCTGGCGTTCGCGTAGGAAGCGCCTGCGCAGGTCGCGCGCATCGCCATCCGCACGAATCAGCTTGAGCGCGGCACGCTGTTCGGCCTGGTCGTCGGCACGCTCGGCGTAATAGACCACGCCCATGCCGCCGCGGCCGAGTTCGCGCAGGACGCGCCAGGGTCCGACACGACGACCGGCGATCGCGGCGGCACCGCCCTCCGGATCTTCCGCCCAATCAGCGGCGAGGCGTGCAGGCGCCTGCAATGCGTCGGTCGCACTGTCGCCGGCAAGCGCATCTCGCCGCAGCAGGGCCGCGACTTCCGCATGCAGATCCGTGTCGTCGCCGCACAGCCGCTCGAGGCCCTCCTCGCGCGCGCGTTGCGGCAGATCGACCAGTTCGTCGAAGATCGCCGCGACCCGCTGCCAGCGTCGTGCGTCCATCGGGTTCAATCGGCTGGATTGACGGCGGCGATGCGTTCGAGGAGGAAGGCACGCGCACGTCGCCAGTCACGAAACGCGGTGCGTGTGGCGACACCGCGCAGGGCCGCAACCTCGTCCATCGCGAGTCCGGCGAAGATATGGCATTCGACCAGCGCACCCAGATCGGGGTCGATGCGTTCCAACGCATCCAGCGCGCGATCAAGCGCGATCACGTCAGACAGGGCGCGGCCATCGTCGGGCAGGTCGTCGGACAATTCGGTCCAGGTGAAGTCGCCGCCACGCTTTCGCGCATGCCTGCGCCGCGCATAGTCGACGAGAATCTGCCGCATCGCGCGCGCTGCGAGCGAGAAAAACTGCCCTGCGCTGGCGTCCCCGCCGACATGCTCGCGCAGTTTCAGCCAGGTCTCGTGCACGAGGGCAGTGGTGTTCAGCGTGAGGTCGCGACCTTGTGCGCGGCGCTCACGGTGCGCAAGCCGGTGCAATTCGTCGTACACACGCGCGAACAGGGCCGCTCCGTCGGAGTCTGCGACGATCCCTCGCGCAACGTCGTCGGTCGGCGTCACGATCACGCTGCTCCTCGCATCCGTCCCGTTCGCGCACTGTAAGCGCTCACGCGGCAATGTTCCACAAATCCAGATTGCCCCCACGCAGCCGACGCAAACCGGCGCTGCAACACCTTATGATGCCGCCTCCTTTCGCCTGGAGAACAATGATGAGGCAGCGTTTGCCGATTTGCCGGATCAGTCTGGCCGCCATGGCCGCCATAGCCGGACCTGCCGCAATGGCTGCGGACGCGACCGCGGCGGCGCCGGCCGTGGTCGCAATTCACTGCGGACATCTGCTCGACACGGCGGGCGGCAAGCTGCTCGGCGAAACCACCATCGTTGCCGAAGGCAAACGCATCCGCGAGGTCAAGCCGGGCCACGCCGAAATTGGAGGCGCGCAAGCCATCGAACTCGGCGACGCCACCTGCCTGCCCGGACTGATCGACAGCCACACGCATCTGACCGGCGAAACCAGCCCGACCGGCTACACCGACCAGTTCCGCTGGAACATCGCCGACTACGCGATCCGTTCGACGGTGTATGCGCGCCGCACGCTGGACGCCGGCTTCACCACGGTGCGCAATCTCGGCGACGGCGCGAACGCGTCGATCGCACTGCGCAACGCGATCGAGAAAGGCGTCGTGGCGGGCCCGCGCATCTTCACCGCCGGCGGCGCGATCGGTTCGACCGGCGGCCACGCCGACGACACCGACGGCTACCGCGCCGACCTGCAGGGCAACCCCGGCGCGAAGGACGGCATCATCAATGGCGCCGACGACGCCTGGAAGGCGGTGCGTCAGCACTACAAGGATGGTGCCGACCTGATCAAGATCATGCCCTCCGGCGGAGTGCTCGATGAAAGCAGCAGCGTCGACAACGCGCAGCTGACGATCGACGAAATCAAGGCCGTCGTTGCCGCCGCCCATGACTACGGCTTCACTGTTGCCGCGCACGCGCACGGCGCCGAAGCGATCCGCCGCGCGGTCATCGGCGGCGTCGACTCGATCGAGCACGGCACCTTCATGGACGACGCCGACATGAAGCTCATGAAGGAACACGGCACCTGGTACGTGCCGACGATCATTGCCGGCAAGTACGTCGAGGAGAAGGCGAAGATTCCCGGCTACTACCCCGCACAGATCGCCAGCAAGGCGCTGCAGGTCGGCCCGCTGATCCAGGCCACCGCCGGCCGCGCCTACAAGGCCGGCGTGAAGATCGCGTTCGGCACGGATGCGGCGGTTTATCCGCATGGACAGAACGCGAAGGAGTTCCGCTACATGGTCGATGCAGGCATGCCGCCGATGTTCGTGCTGCAGGCAGCGACCACGCATGCCGCCGAGCTGCTGAAGAAGTCGAAGGACCTCGGCACCGTCGAGGTGGGCAAGTTCGCCGATGTGATCGCCGTCGACGGCAATCCGCTCGACAACATCGACCTGATGCAGAAGGTCTCGTTCGTGATGAAGGAAGGCCAAGTCTACAAGGAAGGTGGCAAGCCACAGACGCCGCTGGCGCAGGTCGACAGCGCGCCTTCGGCCGCGCAGGGCGAGGAGCTGCTCGGCTACTGACGGCGACGGGTGGCGCCAGCCCGACAGCGCCGCCTTCATGGCGGCGCGAGCAGGGCATGTGGATCGCGCTGGTGCTGGTGAGTCAATCGCGCACGGATGCCCATCGGCATCCGATTCGCGCCGCCGATCGGCCTGTGCACAGCACCAGACGCATGTCCGGCGCACTTGCCCGGGATTCGAGCCCTGTGCATGAACCGCCGCGGAGCCTGCAAACCCCGCGCCGGCTCCTGATCACCTTGCCTTGGCCGCCGACTGGCACAATCTGCGGCTGATCGCTTTCTGGAGTCTGTCCCATGTCCGCCGCCGCAGCCCCCTCCCCTTACGTGTTCGACGCCACCGAGGCCAACTTCGAGGCCGAGGTCATCCAGGCCTCGTTTCAACAACCCGTGTTGGTCGATCTTTGGGCGACCTGGTGCGGGCCGTGCAAGACGCTCGGGCCCTTGCTGGAGAAAATCGTCGGCGATTACCATGGCGCGGTGCGCCTGGCAAAGGTCGACTGCGACAAGGAACAGGCCCTCGCTGCCTCGTTCGGCGTGCGCAGCATTCCGACCGTGGTGCTGTTGCGCGACGGCCAGCTAGTCGACGGCTTCACCGGAGCGCTGCCGGAAAGCGCGATCCGCGAATTCCTGTCGCGCCATGTGCAACCCAACGCTGCGGTGGAAGGGGATTTCGTCGACGACGAGCCGGTCGCGCAGGAAACACCGGAGCAAGCGATCGCGCGCATCCAGCAGGAACTGGCCGCGCAGCCGGACAAGGCCGAGTTGAAGCTTGATCTGGCGGTCGCGCAGATGCAGGTTGGCAACGCCGCCGCCGCCGAAGTCGAACTCGACAGCCTGCCCGCCAATCTGGCCAATGACGAGCGCGCGAAGCGTCTGCGCGGTCAGCTCGATTTCTCACACGCCTTGAAGGATGCGCCATCGGCGGCGGATCTGATCGCGCGCATCGGGCACGATACGAACGATCATGCTGCGCGCGACCTGCTCGGCGTGCGTCTGCTGATCCAGGGCGACACGATCGGCGGACTCGAGCAATTCATCGCCGTGCTCAAGGCCGATCGCGCGTGGAACGACGGCCAGGCGAAAAAGCGTCTGATCGCTGCGTTCAATGTGATCGATGACGCCGAGCTCGTCGGCACCTACCGACGCAAGATGTCGTCCCTGTTGTTCTGAGCCCACGCAAGCACTGTCTGCGCGCATTGCGCACTCTGAACCTCTACCCCCGCTGCTCTTCGCCAGAGTTCGCGTGCTCGAAACCTCCGATGACTGGCACTACGCACGCGCGGTGCTGCACCGGCGCTGGTGCAACAGGAACTACGTCGGCACGCCTTTCGTCGGCAGTCTGTTCGCAATGACCGACCCGTTCTGGATGATCCTGACGCTGCGCTGCCTGGGCAGCGAGTACATCGTCTGGGACAAGGCCGCCGAGATCGAATTCGTCGCGCCGGGGCGTGCAGACGTGTACGCGGAGTTTCGCATCGACGAAGCGATGCTCGCGGAGATCCGCGCAGCAACCGCGGGCGGCGAGAAGGCCCTGCACTGGTGTACGACCGAGGTGCGTACGGGCAGCGGTGAGCTCATCGCGCGGGTACGCAAGCAGCTCTACGTCCGCCGCAAGCGCAGCGAAGGCACAACTTCCGTCGGCTGATCGCCGGTAGCCGCTGCCCGGGCGGCTTCACCCGCTGCCCACCCTGTGATCCAGTTGGCAGTCGGCTGCGGAACCCGGCACGGTCGGCGCTGCCACGTGGTCGGCGGTAGTCGGCCATGCAAGGGACTAGCCTTTCCTTGCGTCGCTGTCCAGGTATCCGCGCTGATTTAACGCCAGAGCAGTCCTGGCTGGCACGGAAAATGGCAGCTTAGGCTGCTGTTTGCCGTATATCCGTTATTGGTACCCAGCAGCGTGATTCAGGTCTCATCGTTAATAAAACGTTACACTTTTTTACAGCGTCGGCGATCGTGAAACACGATTGGCCGACGCAAATGCCCGAGCGGCGGGCAGAACGCGGTTGTTCAAACCCAGGGAGATAACAATGAAACGTACCCATACGGCGTCGGCATTACAGCCGCGCATCAAGTTGTTGCCTGCTTGCCTAGCGCTCGCGCTGGCAGTCGGATCGAGTCTCGTTTTACCTGCAACTGCTAACGCAACGGCCAATATTGCGCACGCGCCCGTTCCGATGCGGATAACGTCGAGGCCGGCCGGACGCGCGCCTTTGACCGACGCAGATCGGCAGTCGATGGTCGCTTTCATGCAAAGCAAGCAACGTACGACGCCTGTCGTGCCGCTCAATTCGATTGTGGTGAGCAACTGCAACGACTCCGGCCCGGGCAGTTACCGCCAAGCCGTTGCGGACGCGATGAGTGGCGACACCATCGATCTGACCAATACCGGCTGTAGCCTGATCACGCTTACGACCGGAGACATCATCACCGCCGTCAACGACCTGACACTGCAGGGACCGGGCGCCCTCGGACTGACCATCAGCGGCGGCTATGCATACCGGCCGCTCGAACACATCGGTTCGGGCACGATCAGCGTCAACGACATCAGCATCTCGGACGGCAAGAAATACCTGGCCGACGGCGGCTTCGGCAATGCGAGTGGAGGCTGCGTCAGTTCCGGCAGCGGCGTGGTCTCTCTGGACCATGCGTGGGTCAAGTACTGTGATGCGGAAAGCGCCGACACGACGACCCCCGTACGCGGCGGCGCCGTATTCGGCGGAACCGGTGTCGTCGTCATCAACAGCATCGTATCGGGAAGCCTCGCCAATTCCACCGGCACGGGAGCCTACGGCGGCGGCATCTACACGCCCGGGTACCTGACCGTGGCGTACAGCACGATAAGGGGCAATGCGGCCACCTCGAGCGCGAGCAACAGAACGACGGGCGGCGGCGCGTCGGTTGGCGCATTTGTCGCTACTTCCGGCGGCCAGCTGTTCATGAAGTACAGCACGGTCAGCGACAATGCTGCCGGTATCGGCGGCGGCCTCTATGCGACGGGTGACGCGTTCATCACGAATTCGACAATTTCGTCGAACATCGGCGGCAACACCGGCGGCATCATGTTGTTCAACTCCGGCACCGCCACCGGTCCGGCGAGGCTGGTCAGCAGTACGGTCTCCGGTAATAACTCGAGCTTCAGGACCGGCGGCATTTACCTCGCAAACAACGATGCGCAGATCTACAACAGTACGATCGCGTTCAACACCACTTACAGCTCACCCAAATATGGCAGCGGGCTGGCGGTCATGTCGGCGAACACCGTCGATTTGGAAAGCGTGCTGATTTCGAACAACACCACCAATATCGGCGATGGCAACGGTCAGCTGATCGACGACGTGGGCAGTCGGGGCACCGGTGCGAGCCTGACCGGCGCCAACAACCTGGTCTATTTCCCGTCGACATTGGCGACGCCAGGGGGAACTATCCTGTTGCAGAATCCCCTGCTGAAAGGGCTATCGAGCAACGGCGGCCTGACTCAGACGCACTCGTTGTCGCCACACAGCGTCGCACTCGACGTCGGCAACGACGTCCTCGGCACCGCGTCTGACCAGCGTGGCAGCGGGTACGCACGCACACTGGGTTCGGGCACGGACATCGGCGCGTTCGAATTCGATCAGAGCGACGTCATCTTCGCAGACGGATTCGACGGCTAGCCATCGACAACGCAGCCGCTCCTCCAAGGGGCGGCTGCACAACGTGCGATGCTGCCCTCGGTCGACGAGATCAAGGCGGTGGGTTCCGCTGTTACCCGCATTTTGCGCCACTGCCGGCTGCTTATCGCAAGCGGCGTTGCTCGAAAAGTCGTGATCAGCATCCGATGTATCTGCGACGACAGCGCGGCGCAACGTGAGCCGTCGTTCGTGGCACGATACAGCCTTGCCCAATGCCCGCAGACATCACCGCCATGAGCACGACCGAGCCCCTCGCCGATCCCGCCCCTGCCGCGGCAGAAACAGCAGAGCCTGGCGCCACCGAAAAAAAAACCGCTTCGGTCGCCGAAGTCCTCGGCAGCGTTCACACCACCAACTTCCCGGATCTGTTGCGCCAGCTCAACGGCTGCCTGGTCGTCAGTACGTATCAGGCCGGCAAGCTGGTGATCCTGCGTCCCGACGGCGCCTCGATCAATACGCATTTCCGCACCTTCAACCGGCCGATGGGCATGGCCGCCGACGGCGAGCGCCTCGCGCTCGGCACGGCCATCGAGGTCGCCGAGTTCCGCAACATGCCGGCGGTTGCCAAGCGCCTGCACGATCCGCCGCGCCACGACGCGGTCTACCTCGCGCGGCGCGGCCACATCACCGGCGCGATCGACATCCACGAGATGGCCTGGGACAAGCACGGCGATCTGTGGTTCGTGAATACGCTGTTTTCGTGCCTGTGCACACTCGATACGAAGTCGAGCTTCGTGCCGCGCTGGCGCCCACGCTGCGTCACGCACTACGCGCCCGAGGATCGCTGTCACCTCAACGGACTGGCGATGCGCGATGGTCGTCCACGTTATTTGACCGCGTTGGGCGAATCGAACAAACCGCAGGGCTGGCGCGAGAACAAGCGCAACGGCGGCGTGCTGTTCGACATGGCCAACGACAGCGTGATCGCGCGCGGCCTTTCGATGCCGCATTCGCCGCGCTGGTACGACGATCGCCTGTGGGTGCTGGAGTCGGGCCGTGGCGCACTGGTCACGATCGATCCGAAGACCGGCGCGAAAACCGACGTGGCACGCGTGCCGGGCTTCTGCCGCGGACTCGACTTCATCGGGCCGGTCGCCTTCATCGGGCTTTCGCAGCTGCGCGAAACGAACGCGTTCACCGAGATCGAGATCACCGAAGACAACACCGATCGCCAGAGCGGCGTGTGGGCCGTGCACATCGGCACCGGCAACACGATCGGACTGCTCAAGTTCACTGGCGGCGTGCAGGAAATCTTCGCCGTGCAGGCGCTCGCCGGCGTGCTGTTTCCCGAAATCATCCACGAGGGCGAATACCTGACTTCCTCCTACGCGTTGCCGGACGAGGCATTGCGCGAAGTCGGCTTCACGCAGCCGCCGCCTGCTGCCGCAGCGACCGACCCGACAGCGACCTCGTCGTATGCCACTACGCCGCCCAACCAGGAGCAAGCCGCGCAATGAGCGATCCTGACAGCAGCACTGAAGCGGCGTTCCGCTACGTCAACGACTGGCAGTCGATGCAGCCCGCCGACAGCGAAGCGATCCGTGCATTCTGGCTCCGCGAGGGCGCGATCAACGACGAGGCACAGATCGGCGAACGCGTGAAGCAGGTGGTCATGCACGCCTGCAGTGCCGATGGCAGCGTCGCCGGCGTGTGCACGGCCGTGGTGGCAACGCCAGTGCAGCTCGGCCAGCCGATGTACTACTGGCGCACCTTCGTCGGCGCAAACTGGCGCTCGACGTCGCTGGTGATGAGCCTGCTGAAGCGTTCATGCACCTTGCTCGAGGAGTACGCACGGGCGCACGACTACCCCTGCATCGGCGTCGTGCTGGAACTGGAGAACACGCGCTTCCGCGAAAAAGGTCGCATGGCGCAATGGTGGAATCCACGCTTCGTCTACATCGGGCGCAGCGCCCGCGGTCTCGACATGCGCGTGCACTACTTCAAGGGCGCGAAACTCAAGTCAGCGCCGTGAGCGGCAATCGCGCCGCGATTTCGACGACGGCGAGCCGGCACATGTCATCGTTCGGCAGGCTGCCGTCGATGCGCAGGGTCGACAGGGGCGGTGCCTGGAAATGGGCGACGAACGCCTCGACGAAGGATTCGTCGCGCGCCTCGTCACCGAGACGCCTGGCCAGTTCGTTGCGCACGAAGCGTGCGCGTGCCAGCGGCGGCGGGCAGTCGATCAGCAATGGCAGCGTGTCGAAGCCATGTGCCGTGGCCAGCGCCTCGATCTGGTCGAAATCCTGCCGGCGCGAAAAAGTGATGCCGTCGACGACGCTGGCCTCGCCGAGCAGACAGTTGATTTCCAGTGCCAGCAGCACGCTGCGGAAAGCAGCGCGCTTCTCGACGAAGCTGTAGTTGCAGCGCGGGAACAAGGCGCGGCGGATCGAATCGCGGCAGACGCGGCGCAGGCCGAGTTCACGCTCCAGCGCCCGCGCGACCGTGGTCTTGCCGGCGCCAGGCAGGCCCATCACGGCGACGACCAGTGGCCGGCGCGGCGTGCCTGCGGCGGTGGCGCGCGCGTGCAGGCGCTCGTTCGTATCGATGTATTCCAAGAATCGTGTCCTCGTCGGCATGGGCGGCCGACGCTGCAACCCGCGCTTCGCTAGAATTGTCGTCCTGTCGGCGTGGGAATGCCATGACCCAGCTGAATCTACCGTTCGAGATTCCCGGCTACCGGATCGTTCGCCGCCTCGGCCTGGGCGGCATGGCGACGGTGTATCTGGCGGTCCAGCAATCGCTGTCGCGGCCGGTGGCGATCAAGGTGCTCGCCAGCGAGCGTATGCCGAGCGACGACGTGGTGCGGCGCTTCGAGCACGAGGCGCGCACGATCGCGCGGCTCGATCACCCGAATATCGTCAGCATCTACGATGTCGGCCGCACGTCGAATGGCCAGATCTACTACACGATGCCGTATCTGCCGAATGGCGACCTGTCCGGCCGCAATCTGCGCGATGATCCGCGGCGCGTGCTCGCGGTCATGCACGCGCTCACCGACGCGCTCGGCTACGCGCACGATCAGGGTATCGTGCACCGCGACGTGAAACCGGAGAACGTGCTGTTCGACAAGCTCGATCGCCCGCTGCTGGCCGACTTCGGCATCGCGTTGAGTGCTTCGCACCAGCCGCGCGTGACACGTGAAGGCGCGACGCTCGGCTCCTCCGGCTACATGAGCCCCGAGCAGGCGCGCGGCCAACCACTCGACGGCCGTTCCGATTTCTACAGCCTTGGCGTCGTCTGCTACGAACTGCTGACCGGCGAGATGCCGTTTCAGGGCGTCGATTCACTCGCCATTGCGCTCGCGCACATCGAGAAGCCGGTACCGCGCCTGCCCGTCACGCGCCGTGCCTGGCAGCCGCTGATCGACAAGGCGCTCGCCAAGCAGCCGGATGCGCGCTTCCAAAGCGCCGAGGAATTGCTCGCGGCCATCAGCGTCGTCGGCAAGCGCCTGCAGACACCACCGCTGATCGGTCTTTCGAAATGGTGGCTGCCGCTGATCGAGCGCTTCGTCGCCATCCCGCGGCGCATGCGCGCACTCGGCCTCTTCCTGCTGATCGTGCTCACGTTCGCTGGCATGCTGGCGTTGCTGCCGCAGGTGCCGCGGCGCGCGGCGATGCCGCCATCGACGCCCGCGAATGCGCCGGCTGCGGCGCCGGACGCGATCGCCAACGTGCAGCCCGCGCACGAACCCCCCGCTGCGGACGTCACGCCGACCGCAGCGAGTGTGCCGGCGACCGCGATCGTCGCCGACAGTGACGGCGGCAGTGTTGCGGCGCCCGGCGGCGACGCGGACGCCCGACTCGCTGCGCGCGAGCTGCTGCTGAAGCAGGCCACCGAACTGCTCGCGCACGGACGCCTGGTCGCGCCCGACGGCGACAACGCCGCCGAGCGTTACCTCGCCGTCCTGCAAGTCGAGCCGCGCCAGCGCGATGCCGTGCATGGCCTCGAGCATCTGCTCGATCTGCTCGCCAGGCACGCTGCGCGAGCCATCGCTGCCGGCAACGCAGACACCGCTCGTGATCCGATCTTGCAAGGCATTGCGCTGGCTGAGCGCGCCAAGCTCGCACCGGGACCGGCCTACGATGCATTCAAGGCGCCAATCGGCCGCGCGCTGGAACAGCGCCGGGCGCGCAAGCACGATGTCTTCGACAACTCCGAGGTACAACCGCTGGCGCCGCTGCTGCCGGTGCTGGCGCGGCTCGACCCCGAGCAGGCGCGCACCCTGCAGGCGGATCTCGATCGGCCGGCGAACCTGCTCACCACCGGCGGCAGCTTTCGCGATGCCGATGGTCCTGGCATGGTCATCGTGCCGACGATGCTCGCGGCTACCGCGCGCATCGAGCACGCGTTTGCGGTCTCAGCCAGCGACATTACCCGCGGTGCCTATGAACGCTTCGTCGACGACACCACGCGGCACGCGGCATCGTGCCGCGACTCGCCTCGCTTGTTCGCACGCAGCGACGGACTCAGCTGGCGCAAGCCCGGATTCGCGCAGGCCGACGATCACCCGGTCGTTTGCGTCAGCTGGGATGACGCCGATGCGTACGCACATTGGTTGTCGCAACGCACCGGCGCCCGCTACCGACTGCCGAGTGGCAGCGAATGGCAGCTGCTGGCGCAGTCGGCAGGCGCCGGCACAGCCTGCAGCGCCGGCAACATCGGCCAGCGCTCACGCGCTTCGAAGGCCTGCGATGACGGCTATGCACAGACGGCGCCGGTCGGTCGCTTCGAAGCGACGCCGCCGGGTCTGTACGACATTGCCGGCAATGTCAGCCAGTGGCTGGACGGTTGTGCCAAAGGAACTGCCGCAGATTGCGAGCACGTGTTCCGTGGCCTGTCGTGGCGCGACGACGACAGCAAATCCAACCTTGCGCGCAGAGGCACCAGCGCGGCCGATATCGGTTACGCGACGGTCGGCTTCCGACTCGTGCGCGAACTGCCGCAGCTGCCTGACGCGCGTTGAAATCCACGAACGCGATGCTGCTTCGCGCAACACGCGTGATCGAGCATGGCGCAATCACGCATGGACAGCGCCGGCCCTTCCCGTCATCCTCGAGCGATCATGCGACCCCTCTACATCCAGCGCTACCTGCTTACCGGCCTGTTGACGTTCATCCCGATCTGGCTGACCTGGGTCGTCTTCAAGTCGATCTTTTCGCTGCTCTCGCAGGTCAACCTGCCATGGGTTGCCGCGTTGTTCAGCGCGCTCGCCTCGGCGTTTCCGGAGACGCTCGGGCGCCTCAATCAGGATTGGCTGATCTCGCTGCTCGCCTTCATCGTCACCGTATTCGCGTTGTATGTGATGGGGTTCGCCGCCAACCGCGTGTTCGGGCGGCGTCTGCTCGACGCGTTCGAGCGAGTGATCGAGCGCATCCCGATCGCGCACAGCATCTACGGCGGCGCGAAGAAGTTGATGAGCATGCTGCAGAACAAGCCGACCGGCACGCAGCGCGTTGTGCTAATCGACTTTCCGTCGCCGGAGCTGAAATCGCTCGGCTTCGTCACTCGCGTGTTTCGCGACGCCGACGGCGTCGAACTTGCCGCGGTCTATGTGCCGACCACGCCGAACCCGACCGGCGGCTACCTCGAGATCGTGCCGCTCGACCGCCTCGTCGCGACCGACTGGAGCGTCGACCAGGCAATGGCCTTCATCCTCTCGGCGGGCGCGGCCGGACCGGACACCCTGCCATTCGCCATTGCACGAAAGCTGCCTGCCGCAACGCTCTGACCGCTCCACGTACGCTGCATCGAAGCGGCGTACGCGGACGGCAAACGCGCTTACTTGGTCTCGAGGATCTTCTTCAGATTGTCCAGTCCACCCTGATAGACGCCGCTCATTGTCGTCGTAGCGGTCGCGTCGTTCTCCTTCTCGCCCGGCTTCGCACCGGTGTTCTTGCGCTTGAACACGCCTGACCAGGTCACCGTCGATTTGTCCTTGCCGGCACTTTTCACGCTGACCGTCGAGGTGTAGTCGCTCACCGGCAACACGCCTTCGAGGATCGCGTACTTGAAGCTGTGGTGCTTCGCGTCGAAGGCGAGCAACTTTTCCTTGATGGTGCCGCCGTCACCGAGCGTGAGCAATCGCTCGGCGCCCACCTCGTTGTTCTTGCCGGCCACGATCTGGTCCTTGGCGACCGCCGGGTGCCAGGTGTTGAGTCCGTCGAAATTCTGGATCTTGGCCCACACGGTGTCGGCGGACGCGTTGATCGAGACGCTCTTGCTGACCTTCAGCACGGGCGCGGCGGCAAAGCTCAGGCCGGAAGCGGCGACAAGGGCGACGCAGGCAAGACTGCGGACGAGATTCATGGCGGGACTCTCCTGTTGGCTGGATATCGGGATGGATCGTCACAAGCTGTCGTCCGCACGGCGGGCGCACCGCCGCGAATCTGACACAACGATCGTGCAACCGCATGCGGCGCTGCAACCGGCATGCACATTGCCGAGGATTGCGGCGTGCACCGGCTGCGCAGCGTGGCCGCTGCGTCGTACCATCGCGCCTCCCTGGCGGCCGCGAGCGACCCTGCGATGAAAGCCACGATGTCGGCGCTCAGAGTGGCCGTGCTGCTGGCCGCGTCTAGCGTTTTTCCGATGGAATCCGCACTGTCCACCGACTGGATCACCCCTGCCGAACGAGCGACGTTCGACAGCACGCCGTCGTATGCGCAAACCCACGCTTATCTCGAACGCCTCGCCGCGGCGGCACCGAAACAGATCCAGCTGACCCGCTTCGGCGTTTCGCCGGAAGGCCGCGACCTGATGCTGGTCGTCGCCGCGAAGGACGGCACGTTCGCGCCGGCCGCGGCGCGCGCGTCCGGCAAGGAGATCGTGCTCGTGCAGGCCGGCATTCACGCCGGCGAGATCGAGGGCAACGACGCCGGCCTAATGCTCCTGCGCGATCTCTCCGTCGGTGCGACGCATGCCGACCTGCTCGACCACGCGATCCTGGTATATCTGCCGATCTTCAACGTAGACGGCCACGAAAACGTCAGCACGTATCACCGCATCAACCAGAATGGTCCGCGTGAGATGGGGTTTCGCGCGAACGCGCAGTACCAGAACCTCAATCGCGACTACATGAAGGCAGACGCCCCGGAGATGCGCGACTGGCTGGCGATGTTCGACGCCTGGCTGCCGGATCTGTTCATGGACATCCATACGACCGATGGCGCCGACTACCAGTACGACCTCACCTGGTACCAGGAGGAATGGGGTCCGCTGCACACGTCCGTGAAGAAATGGCAAAGCGAGGCTTTCCAGAATTCCATTTTTCCGGAGCTCGAGAAGCAAGGCCATCTCGCCGCACCTTATCTCGACCTCGTCGATCATCGCGACATCACGAAGGGCATCGCGAACTTCGGTTCCGGACCGCGTTTTTCGACTGGCTATGTCGCCCTGCGCAATCGCGCCGCGTTGCTGGTCGAGACGCACATGCTGAAATCCTACGCAACGCGCGTACAGGCGACCTACGATCTGATCGTGGCGACCCTCGCCTACGTCAACCGGCATCCGGGCGAACTGCGCAAGGCAGTCCTGCAAGCCGATGCGGACACGATCGCGCGCACGCCGGACGCGACCTTGCCAATCGCGTTCCGCGTCAGCGAACAGTCGGTGCCGTTCATGCTGAAGGGTTTCGAGTTCAGCCAGACGGCAAGCACGATTTCCGGCGACAGCTGGGTCAGCTACGAACCGACCAAGCCGAAAGCCTACGTGGTGCCGTTCTTCCGCGATCTCGTCGCCACAGAAACCGTGCGCCCGCCAGCGGCCTATCTGATCCCGGCTGCGTGGCCGCAGATCATCGACAAATTGCACCAGCACGGTGTCCGCTACGAGCGCATCGGGCATGCATCGATGTTGCGCGCCGAACGCTATCACCTGGCTGCGCCGCGCTGGGACGAGCAACCCTTCGAAGGCCGCCATCTGCTGCGCGCATTCACCGCCTCGGCTGAAACCGCCGAGATGGAATTCGCCGCCGGCGCCGTCATCGTTCCGCTCGACCAGCCGTCGGCGAATCTGATCGTGAACCTGCTCGAGCCGCGCGCTCCGGATTCACTGCTCAGCTGGGGATTCTTCGACACGATCTTCGAACAGAAGGAAGGCATCGACGCACGTGTCGCCGAGCGGCTCGCCCGCACGATGCTGAAACAGGAGCCGAACCTGCAGCGCGAGTTCGACACCAAGCTCGCAGCTGAGCCGGCGTTCGCGCAGTCGCCTTCCGCACGCCTCGCCTTCTTCTACGAGCGCTCGCCCTGGTACGCGGCGCAACGCGTGGGCGCCTACCCGGTCGTACGACTGGACGCCTCTGCGCTGGCGGCTGCGCGACGCAACGACTGAACCACACTGCGCCGCGAAAGCCGATCAACGCACCGATTCGCCACTGCAACGCTTGAGCAGCAGTTGACCGCCATCGTGCTCCGGCGTGCACACGATCTGGTCGACGATATGCCCGCGGCGCGAAGCGGCGGTGCCGCAGCTCATGTTCGTCGCGGCCAGTCCATACTGCTCGATGTGACGGCGCGCCTCGGCGTCGGCGATGCTGCGCTGTTCGGGCCTCATCGCGTCGTCCAGCTGATGCACGATCTTCTGGTAGCCGGGGAAAATGATCTCGGCCGCCACCTTGAGCCACGCGTAGCCGACCAGGTCATCGCGCGGCACGCCTTGCCCGAGTAGATACATGCGGCCGATCGCCGACTGGCTTTCCTTGTCGCCGGCGCAGGCAGCGCGCTGGAACAAGCCAAATGCCTCGTCGTAGCGCGCGTGCTCGTAGGCGAGCTTGGCATTGCGCAACATCTCGGTGTACTGCGAAGCAAAAACGTGATCGAACAACTCGATGTTCGGGCGTGCCAAGCCATCGACGCCCCAGATTGCGATCAACGCGAACATGACGTATTTCACAAATACCGTCCTACAGGCGCTCCGTGCAGAGGCCGATCATAGGCGAACTCCCTGCTACCGGATCCATCGCGCGCGAATGGCCTTTGCAGTTCTTCACAATCGTTGCGCATCATCGACAAGCGGCCAACAAGCCTGCGCCTCAATGACCTTCGACACTATGCCGCGCGCACCGGTCCGCCTAGGCTGGCGGCCCCCTTTTGTACCGGAGCGATGCATGTCCGCATGCAGGATTCGCACGCTGGCCACCGTCTTGGCGCTCGGCGTTGCCGTCGGCGCCGGCGCGCATACCAACGAACGCGGCATCGACGCGAACAATTTCGATGCGGGCACACCCGCGTGCGCGGATTTCTTCCAGCACGCGAACGGCGGCTGGCTGAAATCCAATCCGATCCCGGCCGACTACAGCCAGTGGAGCCTCGACGACGAGCTGCGCGACCGCAACCAGAGCGTGTTGCGTGAAATCCTCGAAAGCGCCAGACGACGTCCAGGCAGCGTCGGCAGCACGACGCAGAAACTCGGGGACTTCTATGCATCGGCCATCGACGAGCGCGCGATCGATGCGGCGGGTTTCACACCGATCAAGGCGGATCTCGCCCGCGTCGACGCACTGAAGTCGGCGGGCGATGTCGCCGCGCTCGTACGCGACTGGCACGCCCAAGGCATTCCGACGCTTTTCGACTTCGGCGCGGAGTCCGACATGAAGAACGCCGGCATCATGATCGGCTACGCGACACAGGGCGGCCTCGGTCTGCCCGATCGCGACTACTACACGCGCGACGACGCCAAGTCGAAAGTCCTGTTGGCGAAATACCGCGCGCACATCACACGCATGCTAAAGCTCGCCGGCAGCAGGAATGCGGACACCGAGGCGGCCTGGATCATCGAGTTGGAAACCACGCTGGCGAAGGCCTCGCTCGACCGCGTCGCGTTGCGCGAACCGTTGAACTCGTACCACATCTTCACGCTGAAGGACGCCGACGCGAAGACGCCGCATTTTTCATGGAGTGCGTTCTACGCCGCGCTCGGCCGTGGCGACGTGACGCAGTTCTCGCTGGCGCAACCGGATTTCTTCGTCGCCGCCGACAGGGCTCTCGCCGACGCGCCGCTGCCGCACTGGCAGGCCTATCTGCGCTGGCATCTGGTCAATTTCGCATCGCCGTATCTCGGCAAGGCGTTCGTCGAGGCCGACTTCGATTTCTACAGCCGCACGCTGCGCGGCACGCCGAAGCTGAAGCCGCGCTGGAAGCGCGCGATCGACGCGACCAACGAAGCGCTCGGTTTCGCCCTCGGCGAAGCGTATGTCGCGCGCACGTTTCCGCCCGAGGCGAAGCAGCGCGCGCTCGCCCTGGTCAGGAATCTCGAAGTCGCCCTTCATGCACGCCTGGAAAAGCTCGACTGGATGAGCGCGGATACGAAGAAAGCCGCCTATGCGAAGCTCGACACGCTGGTGCCGAAGATCGGCTATCCGGACCAGTGGCGCGACTATTCGAAGCTCGTGGTCAAGCATGGTGCCTATTTCGACAATGTGCGCGCCGCGGTCGCGTTCGAGGCAAACCGGCGCTTCGCAAAGATCGACAAGCCGGTCGACCGCAGCGAATGGGGCATGCTGCCGCAGACGGTGAACGCCTACTACAACCCGCTGCAGAACGAAATCGTGTTCCCGGCCGCGCAACTGCAGCCGCCTTATTTCGACGCGCAGATGGACGACGCGATCAACTACGGCGGCATTGGCGCCGTGATCGGCCATGAGATGCTGCACGGCTTCGACGATCAGGGCAGCCAATTCGATGCGCAGGGAAACTTGAGCGATTGGTGGACGAAGCAGGACCGCGAGCGCTTCAACGAGCGCACCGCCAAACTGGTGCAGCAGTTCGACGACTATGTGCCGATCGACGATTTGCATATCAACGGCAAGCTGACGCTCGGCGAGAACATTGCCGACCTCGGCGGCCTCGAGGTTGCCTGGGACGCGTTCAAGTTGACCGCACAGGGCAAGTCCGACGAGCCACGCGACGGCTACACGGCGGAACAGCGCTTCTTCCTCTCGTTCGCGCAGACCTGGCGCACGCAGCAGCGGCCGCAAGCCCTGCGCCTGCAGGTGCAGTCGAACGAGCATGCGCCGGCCAGATTCCGCGTCGACGGCCCGGTCAGCAATCTGCCGGCGTTCGCCGAAGCGTTCGCCTGCAAGACCGGCGACGCGATGCTGCGAAGCGCAGGCGCGCGCGTCGATATCTGGTAGGTGTATGCCGCACACTATGCCGTTGAACCTGTCGCAACCGTGCTCGCCAACGTGGGCCCCACCCAAAAAACGATTGTCAATGGAGACTCAGACATGCGGAAATTATTGAATCGATCGCTCGCGCTGGCGATCTGCGCGAGCTTGTCGACGGGCGCGCTTGCCGCCACGCCGGCTCCGACGTTCAACGTCAAGGATCTCGACGCGGCGACCAATCCCTGCGGCGATTTCAATGCCTTCGTCAATGCGAAATGGGTTGCTGCCAATCCGATTCCAGCCGACCGCACACGCTGGGGCGCATTCGACCAACTACGCGAGCACAGCCTGCAGACTCAGCGCGAGATCGCCGAGGCGGCAGCCCGCGATGCCGGCAAGGCGAAGGCCGGCTCGATCGAGCAGAAGATCGGCTGGTTCTACCGTTCCGGCATGGCGGAAGGTGCGATCGAGAAAGCCGGCTACACGCCGATCAAGGCGGACCTGGCGAAGATCGACGCGTTGAAGTCGCCGGCCGACATCGTTGCCCTCATCGGCGAAAGCTTCGCGCGCGGCCAGGGGCCTTTGTTCTCGATCAGCTCCGGCGCCGACTTCAAGAACTCGAAGGTGCAGATCGCGTATGCATTCCAGGGTGGCCTCGGCCTGCCGACCTCGGAGTACTACTCGAAACCCGATTACGCGGAATTGCGCGCCGCCTACCAGGCGCACGTCGCCAAGGTGCTGGAGCTGGCCGGTACGCCGGCCGCGCAGGCCAAGCCAGCGGCTGCGCAGGTGCTCGCGTTCGAGACGCGCCTGGCGAAAGCCTCGCTGCCTCCAGTCGAATTGCGCAAGCCGGAGAACCAGTATCACTACGTCAGCCTCGCCGATGCGGACAAGGCGACGCCGAATTTTCCGTGGACGAAATTCTTCGCGGCACAGAAGGCCGACATCCAGGGCGGTTTCTCGTTGTCGCAGCCGACGTTCTTCGGCGAAGTCGACAAGATGCTGACCGACGTGCCGGTCGAACAGTGGCGCGCCTATTTGCGCTTCCACGAGATCGATTCGGCCTCGCCGTACCTGTCCAAACCGTTTGCCGAGGAGAATTTCGCGTTCTACGGCAAGACACTCAATGGCCAGAAGGAGCAGGAGCCGCGCTGGAAGCGCGTGCTCGGTGCGCTCAACGAGACGATGGGCATGGCGCTCGGCGAGCTGTATGTCGCCAAGTCGTTCCCGCCGGAGTCGAAAGCGCGCGCCGTCGAACTGGTCAACAACGTGAGTGCGGCACTGAAGACGCGCATCGAAAAGCTCGACTGGATGAGCGATGCGACCAAGCAGAAGGCCCTCGAGAAGTGGTCGACCTTCCTGCCGAAGATCGGCTACCCGGACAAGTGGCGCGACTGGGCCGGTGTCACCATCGCGCCGGACAACTACTTCGGCAACATCGAAGCCGCGACCCGCTTCGACTACGCCTACGAGATCGCGAAGATCGGCAAACCGACCGACCGCTACGAGTGGGGCATGACGCCGCAGACCGTCAATGCCTACTACGATCCGACCAACAACACGATCAACTTCCCGGCCGCGATCCTGCAGCCGCCGTTCTTCGATGCCAAAGCGGATGATGCGATCAACTACGGCGGCATCGGCGCGGTAATCGGGCACGAGGCGACGCACGGCTATGACGACCAAGGCAGCCAGTTCGACGCGCTTGGCAACAATTCCGACTGGTGGAGCAAGGACGACCGCACCAAGTTCGAGGCGCGCACGGCCAAGCTGGTTGCACAGTTCAACGAGTACGAACCGCTGCCGGGCAAGCACGTCAACGGCCAGCTGACGCTCGGCGAGAACATCGCCGACCTCGGTGGCATCAACGTCGCCTACGACGCGCTGCAGGCGGTGCTCGCGAAAAATCCCGGCGAGATGGAAAAGAAGATCGATGGCTACACGCCCGATCAGCGCTTCTTCCTGAACTTCGCGCGCATCTGGCGCGGCAGCGTACTGGCGAAACGCCAGGAGGTGCTGCTCAACGCCGATCCGCATTCGCCGGCGCAGTTCCGTGCAATGGGTGCGCCGTCGAACATGCCGGTGTTCGCCGAATCGTTCAAATGCAAGGCCGGCGATGCGATGGTGCGCGACGATGCCACGCAGGTGAAAATCTGGTAACTCCCGCCGCGCGCAAAATTCCCGAATGACGTCATTCCCGCGCAAGCGGGAATCCAGTGACATCGCGCAATGGATGCCCGCGCTCGCGGGCATGACGTCGACTCGAGCGCCCCTGTTTGATCGTCGCTTCGACGCCAGTCCGGAAAGTCGGCGCTCGTCAACGACGTAAGCGGACGGCCGCCCACCCTCTCCGACAAGTTCGCCGGCGAATCGGACCGCAGACCTCTACCACAGTGGTGCGGCGATACGCGACTTTCGGCGAAGCCCGCACAGGCGGATAATCCGCGCCCGCTCTGGTTTTGGCAAAAATGGCTTTCGTACCCGGACAACGCTGGATCTCCAACGCCGAGCCCGAACTCGGACTCGGTACCGTCGTGCGCATCGATGGGCGCAACGTGCAAGTGCTGTTCGCGACCGCCGGTGTGCTGCGTCACTACGCGATGCACGCCGCTCCGCTCGCGCGCGCCGAGTTCCGCGTCGGCCAGAAAGTCGCGGGACAGAAGCAGAGCTTCGTCGTCGAGCGCATCAGCGAAGCCAATGGTCTGCTGATGTACCACGCCGGCGAACGCGCATTGCCGGAAGCCGAACTCGACGACGCGCAGCCGATCTCGCGCGCCGACGAACGCCTGCTGTCCGCGCGCATCGACGCGCCAGATCGTTTCGACTTCCGCCTGCAGGCACTCGGCCGTCGCGCCGATGCGATGCGTTCGCCCGCCTGGGGCCTCTCCAGCGCGCGCGTCGACCTCATCTCGCATCAGCTGCGTGTCGCCGAGATCGTCGGTCAGCGCCGGCCGCCGCGCGCGCTGCTCGCCGACGAAGTCGGCCTCGGCAAGACCATCGAAGCGGGCCTGATCCTCGCCCGTCTGCTCGCCACCGGACGCGTCGCGCGCGCGCTCGTGCTGGTGCCGCCGAGCCTGACCAGTCAGTGGCTGGTCGAACTGCTGCGCCGCTTCAATCTCTCGTTCGCCCTGTTCGACGAAGAGCGCTGCGAAGCGATCGAGGTTGCCGACGCCACGCGCAATCCGTTCGAGGACGAGCAGTGCGTGATCGCCGACATCGGTTGGCTGGCCGAATCGCCTCGTCGTGCGGCACAGATCGGCGATGCCGAATGGGATCTCGTGATCGTCGACGAGGCGCATCACCTGGAATGGTCGCCGCTCGGGAGCAGCGCCTCGTATGCGCTGGTCGAGCGCCTTGCGATCGCTTCCCCAGGTCTCATCCTGCTCACCGCGACGCCGCAGCAGCTCGGCCGCAGCGGTCATTTTGCGCGTCTGCGCCTGCTCGATCCGGCGCGCTACGTCGATCTCGATGCGTTCGCGACCGAAGCCGACGACTACGTGGCCTTGTCGTCGGTGGCGAATCGACTTGTCGATGCGCAAGCGCTTGCTGCCGACGAACGTGAGGTGCTGCAAGCACGCTTCGCCACCGACGAGGAATTGCTAGCCCTGCTGCAGGCCTACGACACCGACCGCACCAGCAACGCGCCTGCTCTGCTGGACGCCTTGATCGATCGCCACGGCACCGGCCGCGTGATGTTTCGCAACCGGCGCGCGCAGATCGGCGGCTTTCCGCGCCGGGTTGCCGAGATCCACATGCTCGATGGCGCCGAGCTCGACGACGCGCAACGGCAGCGCCTGCTCGCGGAATTTCATGCCGACGCGCAGACGCATGCGCCGGCCGGCGAACTCGATTACGCGAACGATCCGCGGCTGCCCTGGCTGGTCGCACTGATCGAGAAGCTTGCCGGCGAAAAGTTGCTGTTGATCTGTCGCAGCCAGGCCAAGGTGCTCGCGCTCGAAGAGGCGCTGCGCACGCGCAGCGGCGTCAAGGTCGCGCGATTCCACGAAGGCATGAGCATCCTGCAGCGCGATCGCAACGGCGCGTTCTTCGCCGAGGCCGACGGCGCACGCGTGCTGCTGTGCTCGGAGATCGGATCGGAAGGCCGCAATTTCCAGTTTGCGCATCATTTGATCCTGTGGGATCTGCCGCTCGATCCGGACCTGCTCGAACAGCGCATCGGCCGCCTCGACCGCATCGGCCAGCGCCATGACATCGTGATCCACGCGGCGGCGTTCGGCGGCAGCGCGCAGCACGCGCTGCTGCGCTGGTACCACGAAGGCCTCGATGCACTGCGCACGAGCCCTTCGGATGGGCGCGAAATCCTGCGCCGCTACGCTCCGCGCATCCTCGCCGAAGCCGAGAATCACGCTCACGGCGGCGAGGACCCGGACGCAGAAATCGATTCGCTGATCGCCGAGACCGCGGCGACGCATCGCGAACTCTCCGAGCTCGTCAACACCGGCCGCGACCGCCTGCTCGAACTCGCCAGTGAGCGGCAAGCACGTGAGCAGCCCCTCGTCAGCGCGCTGCGCGAACAGGATGCCGATACGAGCGCCGACGACTTCGTGCTGACCTTGTTCGAGCAGTTCGGCATCGACGGCGAGGAAACCGGACCACGCACCTGCGTGCTCGACCCCGAGTACCTCAGCACCGACGGGTTCCCCGGGCTCAAGGACGGCCCGCAACAGATAACGTTCGCGCGCGCGACGGCGCTCGCACGCGAGGAATTGCCGCTGCTGCGACTCGATCATCCTCTCGTGCTCGGCGCGCTCGACCTGCTGCTGGAAAGCGAACAAGGCAATGCATCCGTGCTGGTCGACGCTGCGCTGCCGCCGCGCACAGCGCTGCTCGAATGCGTGTTCGCGCTCGAATGCGTCGCCGACCGTAGTCTCAACGTCGACCGCTTCCTGCCGTCGCTGCCGCTGCGTGCCGTCGTCGACACGCGCCTGACGCCGCGTAGCGACTACGTTCCGCATGCGCCGAGCCTCGCTCGCGCGAAGGAGCAGCCGATCGATGCCGCGCGTTACCGTCCGCTGCTCGCCAAGCTGGTGCCGCCGATGCTGGCCGCTTGCGAAACGCAGGCACGCGGCCTGGTCGCGACGGAAATCGGCGCCGCGCTGACCGCGGCCGAACAGGAACTCGATGCCGCGCACGCGCGGCTCAGCGCACTGGCGAAAGTGAACCCCTCCGTGCGTGTCGAGGAGATCGAAGCGATTGCAGCCGAGCTCGATGCTTTGCGTCAGGCACTCGCCACGGCAGCGCCGCGGCTGGATGCGATCCGGTTCGTGTGCAGTGCGGATATCGCGGCGCGTTGAAAACGACGTCCCCAGACATCGCATACAGAGCTCAGCCCGAGCTCGGCTCTCGCGAATGCGTTAGTAGAAACCTACGCCGCCCGTGCCCTTCGCATCAACAACGCCAACATCGCCTCGATCTTGTCCCGCATCTCGCGCCGATCGACGATCAGGTCGATCGCGCCGTGCTCCTTCAGGAACTCCGAGCGCTGGAAACCTTCCGGCAACGTCTCGCGCACGGTCTGCTCGATCACGCGCGGGCCGGCGAAGCCGATCAGTGCCTTCGGTTCACCGATGTTGATGTCGCCGAGCATGCCGAGGCTGGCGGAGACGCCGCCGGTGGTCGGGTGCGTCAGCACGCTGATGTAAGGCACTCCGGCGTCGCGCATGCGCGCGAGCGCGGCCGAGGTCTTGGCCATCTGCATCAGCGAGAACAGTCCTTCCTGCATACGCGCGCCGCCGGTCGCGGCGAAGCACACCAGGGGCATGCGCTCAGCCAGCGCAAGTTCTGCGCTGCGCGTGAACTTCTCGCCGACCACCGAACCCATCGAGCCGCCCATGTAGCTGAATTCGAACGCGCAGGCGGCCAGCGGCTGTGCCTTGAGCGTGCCGCGCATCGCGATCAGAGCATCCTTCTCGCCGGTCTGCTTCTGCGCGGCGACGATGCGATCCTTGTACTTTTTCGAGTCGCGAAACTTGAGCGGATCGATCGGCTCGAGGCTGGCGAACAGCTCCTCGCCGCTGCCCTCGTCGAAAAAACCCGCGAGACGGGCACGCGCACGGATCGCATGATGATGGCCGCACTTGGGGCAGACCATCAACGCGGCTTCGAGCTCCGGCTTGTACAGCACCGCGCCGCAGCCGTCGCATTTCTCCCACAGCCCTTCGGGTACCTTGCCCTTGCTCGCGGCGGTCGCGCGCGTGCGCGGCCCGACCAGTTTCTGCAACCAATTCATGTCGTAGACCTCTCCGGTATCGATCGGCGGCCGCAGCGCCTCGGGCGACGGCTCCGGTATGGATTCGTTGTCGTGCTCAGCCGCCATGTCCGGCGCGCGCGTCGAGCGCCGCGCGTATGGGGCTGAGGAAATCGTTCGCACGCGCGCAGGCATCGGCTGCATCGGTGGCGCTCGCCAATCGATCGACCAGCGCACTGCCGATCACGACCGCATCGGCAAACTCGCCGATCGCCACAGCCGATGCGGCGTCGCGTACGCCGAAGCCGACCGCGACCGGTGTCCGGGTGAACTGCTTGATCGTCGCGATGCGCGCGCGCACGTCGTCCGTGCTGAGCCGATCCGCGCCGGTGATGCCGGCAAATGAGACATAGTATAAAAAACCTCGAGCCACGGCGCAGACGCGTTCGAGGCGCGTGTCCGTCGTGGTCGGCGCGGCAAGGAAGATCTGCCGCAAGCCGGCTGCGCGCAGCGGTGCCGCGGTGTCAATCTCCTCGATCGGGCAGTCGACCAGCAACACACCGTCGACTCCGGCAGCGATCGCCTCGTCAGCGAAACGCTGCGTGCCGTGGATCTCGACCGGATTCAAATAGCCCATCAGCACGATCGGCGTGGTGGCATCGACGCCGCGGAATTCACGCACCCAGCCGAGGATTTGCTGCAATCCGATGCCTCGCGCAAGCGCGCGCTCGCTGGCGTGCTGGATCACCGGGCCGTCCGCCATTGGATCGGAGAACGGTACGCCGAGTTCGATCAGGTCGGCGCCGGCCGCGACCAGCGCGTGCATGACGCCCACCGTTGCCTGCGGCAGCGGATCGCCGGCCGTGACGAACGGAATCAGGCCGGTGCGTCGGGCGGCAGCAAGTTCAATGAAGCGTTGGTCGATGCGGTTCATGCGCAGACACTCATGCCGTCGACAATCACCGCTGACGACCGCTCGAGAAGTTCCGCGGTCGTCAAAGCTCGATCCCCTCGCGCGCCGCAATCGTATGCACGTCCTTGTCGCCACGACCGGACAGATTGCACAGGATCAATTGATCCTTCGGCAATTCGCGGGCGAGCTTCATCGCCTGCGCCACCGCATGACTCGACTCCAGCGCTGCGAGGATGCCTTCCGTGCGCGCGAGTTCGTGAAATGCGGCCAGCGCTTCGTCGTCGGTGACGCCGACGTAGTGCGCACGTCCGCTGTCCTTCAAGAACGCGTGTTCGGGGCCGACGCCCGGATAGTCGAGGCCGGCCGAAACCGAATGCGTTTCCGTGATCTGACCGTTGTCGTCGCACAGCACGTAGGTGCGATTTCCATGCAGGACGCCGGGCCGTCCGGCGGCGAGCGAAGCGGCGTGACGACCCGTTTCGATACCTTCGCCGGCAGCCTCCGCTCCCCAGATTGCGACGTCGCGATCATTCAGAAACGCATGGAACAAGCCGATCGCATTCGAGCCGCCGCCGACGCAGGCAACCAGCGCATGTGGCAGACGGCCATATTGCTCCTGCATCTGCACGCGCGCCTCGCGGCCGACGACCGAGTTGAAATCGCGCACCATCTGCGGATACGGGTGCGGTCCGGCAACCGTGCCGATGATGTAGAACGTATCGGCGACGTTGGTGACCCAGTCGCGCATTGCTTCGTTGAGCGCATCCTTCAGCGTCTTCGAGCCCGAGGTGACCGGTATCACCTTGGCGCCGAGCAGCTTCATGCGATAGACGTTGATCTTCTGGCGTTCGATGTCGACCGCGCCCATGTAGACGACACAGTCCAGACCGAAGCGCGCGCACACCGTAGCGGTGGCGACACCGTGCTGGCCGGCGCCGGTCTCCGCGATGATGCGGCGCTTGCCCATCGAGCGCGCGACCAGCGCCTGCCCGATCGTGTTGTTGATCTTGTGCGCGCCGGTGTGGTTGAGGTCCTCGCGCTTGAGCAGAATCTGTGCGCCACCGATCTTGTTGGACAATCGTTCGGCGTGATAAATCGGCGACGGCCGCCCGACGTAGTACTTGAGGTCGCGCTCGAACTCGGCGATGAACGCCGGATCGACGCGCAAGGCTTCGTACGCGGCGCTGAGCTCGGCCAGCGGCGCGATCAATGTTTCGGCGACATAGGAGCCGCCGTAGTCGCCGAAGCGGCCACGTGCATCCGGATACGCGAAATAGTCTTCGATCTTGCCCATCATCTGTGCCTCGGTGATCCGTTTCGACCTCAGTTGGCCGCGTCGACATCGGCGGCGCGGACCGCGCTGACGAACGCACGCATCTTGGCGGCGTCCTTGATTCCGGGCACCACCTCGATGCCACTCGACACGTCGACTGCGTAGGGTCGCACGAGCGCGACCGCCTGCGCCACGTTGTGGGCGTCGAGACCGCCCGCCAGGATCAGCGGCCGCGCCAGTTGCGGGGCCCGCTGCCAATCGAACACCTCGCCGCTACCGCCGACGCTGCCTGTCGCGTGGCTGTCGAGCAGGAAACCCGCGGCAGCGGGATGCTGCAAGGCATACGCCGCGGCATCAGCCACCGAAGCCATCGGCACCGCCTTGATATAGGGGCGCGCGAAGCTCGATGCAAATCCGGGCAATTCGTCGCCATGGAATTGCAGCAGGTCGGGCTGCACCGCCGCGATGACTTCCTCGATCCAGCCCGGCTCGTCGTCCATGAACAGTGCCACCGCGCTGACGAACGGCGGCAACGCGCGTCGCAGTGTGCGCGCCTGCGACAGGCCGACGAAGCGCTGACTGCGACGCGTGAACACGAAGCCGATCGCGTCGATGCCGAGGTCGACGGCAAAGCGGACGTCCTCGACGCGCGTGAGGCCGCAGAACTTGACGTGTGTTCTCACAGCGTGACCTCCGTTGGAAGATTCCATTCGGCCGGATAGCGCGGCGCAATGAAGGTGAGCCCGGATGCCGGCGCGGTCGGCCCGGCCACTCGGCGCTCGCGTCCGCGCAGCAGCTCCCCCAACCATTCCGGCGCGCGCTCGCCGCGCCCGATCGGCAGCAGCGAGCCGACGATATTGCGCACCATGTGATGCAGGAATGCGTTCGCCTCGATTTCGATCGATACTTCGCTGCCGCGGCGGGCGATCGTGATCTCGCGCACATTGCGCATCGGCGTGTTGGCCTGGCAGGCGACCGTGCGGAACGCGCTGAAATCGTGCTCGCCGATCAGCGCCTGCGTTGCAGCTTGCATCGCATCGACATCGAGCGGCGCGCGCTCCCAGGTCACGAAGCGCGCCTGCAAGGCGGCACGGATCGGCCGGTTCTGGATCGTGTAGCGATAGCGTCGAGCGCGCGCGCCGAAACGCGCATGAAACGCTTGCGCAACCGGCTGCGCCCACAGCACGGCTACATCCCGCGCGAGGCGGGAATTGGCGCCGAACGCCCAGGCGCGCTCGCTGCGCTCGGCTGTGCTGTCGAAATGCACGACCTGACACTTCGCATGCACGCCGGCATCGGTACGTCCGGCGCAAGTCACCTCGACCGGGTGGGCGGCGACGAATGAGAGCGCAGCCTCGACTTCGCCTTGCACGCTGCGTGCGTGCGACAGACGCTGCCAGCCGGAGAAATCAGTGCCGTCGTATTCGATGCCGAGGGCGAAGCGCATTGCGGGAAGGCGGGTCGACAGTGGCGGACTGCAGAGAATACAGGCTGCGCGCGATGGCGGAGGCCATAAACGACAAGGGCCGGGAAGCCCGGCCCTTGTCGTTGCAGACGTTTCTCGCCGTCAGCGAATTTCAGCCATCAGGCGATGTGCTTCGGACTTCTGCGCGTCGCTGCCCTCGGCAACGACTTCTTCCAGCATCGAACGCGCGCCCTCGGGATCGCCCATGTCCATATAGGCCTTGGCCAGGTCGAGCTTGGTGCCGACCGCATCCTCACCGGGGAAATAGTCATCGTCCAGACGCGCAGCGGGCGGCGACGCGGCAGGCGTGTGCACGTGCAGGTCGTGTCCGTTGTGGGCCTGATGCGCCGGCGGCGGCGGGTCCATATCCAGCGGCGGCAAATCGAAATCGAAGCTCTCGTGTTTGGCCACATGGACGGGTGCTGCCGGCGGCGCGCCGAGATGGGCATCATCGAGATCGAAGGCTAGATCGGAATCGTGATGGTCCGACGCGTGTGTCGGCGCCGGCAGTTCCCTGCGATAGACGGGAGTGGCGAAGGCATCGTCGGCGTGCGTGTGCGGATGATCGTCATCGTCATGCGCATGCGAGAACGTCGTATCCCTGTCGTCGTACTGCCCGGTTCCGGCAAACAACGCATTGTGCGGCGCCAGTTCCTGACCCATCGCTTGCGCTTCGAGCCATTCGGGCTGGTGCGGGTCAGTGACGTAGGCATGCATGTCGGCCGCCGCGTGCTCGAACTTCGCAATGTCGCGCTCGGCGTAGTACAAGCTGAGCAGTTCGAGGTGCAGGCCGACGTTGTGCGGGTCGTGCTGCAGCATCTCGCGCAGCTTGGTCTCTTCCGCCTCGTGCGCGCTCAACGCGTCGACATCACCCGGCGCACCGAACGGCGAGTCGCCGAAAGCGCCGGCGATCGAACCACGCCCAACATCGACGGGCGCCACTTTGCGTTTGCGCAGACCGAAAAAGCCGAGCAGGAGCAGCAGGGCGCCACCACCGAGAGCGGCCGGCATGACCCACGACGCGGAATACCACGGCTCGGGTGCCGGCGCCGGCTTGGGTTTCACGACGGGTTTCGCAGGCGTCGCGGCGGCTGGCTTCGCCGGTGGAGTTGCGGGGATGGGCACCGGTGTTGTCGTCGGTGTCGTGATCGTGGCCGCGGGCGGCGTGCTCGATGCCGGCGTTGTGCTGGATGACGGTGCCGCGGGTGTGGCACTGGTCGACGTCGAAGGCGTGCTCGACGACGATGACGGCGTCAAGGGTGCCGGCGCCACTGCTGTCGAAGTCGGCGTGGCCGGGGTTGTGGTGGTCGGCTGCAGCGCCGGTTTGCCGGGTTCCGTCGCAGGCGCGCCTTTGGCCGTGCCGGCTTCGCCCCAGATATCCTGCTTGCTGATCTTGTCGGCACCGGGCGCTGGCATGGTCGCGGTGACCGCGGCCCCCGCAGCGGTCGCACTGCCCGCCAGTGGCGTCGTGGTGGCGGATTTCGCCACCGTCGAGGACGGCTTGCCGTCCTGCATCTGCTTCAGCTTCTGCTGCAGCTCCGCAATCTCGGAATCCTTGAGGCCAATCAGGCGATCGTTCTTGCCTTTGAGGTCTTCGAGTTCCTTCACGCGCGACTTCAGCTCGCCGGTTTCCTGATTGCGTGCGGTCAGGGCTTCCTTCGCGCGGGCGAGTTCGGACTTGAGTTCATTCGCGCCCGCGCTGCCGGCACCGCCGCCGCCCGGGCGATCCGCCATGGCGATGCTGTCCTTGCCCGCCTTCGGCGGAACCAGCTCGAGGCGCTCGCTGGAGGACTTGGCCGGGGTCGTGCTCGCGCTCGTGGTGGCCGCCTTCTTCGGAAGCGTCGCTGCGGGCTCTGCCTTGCTGCCGGCGTCGGCGACCAGGGTCGGACTTGCCCGACCACCGCGCCAGTCCTCGACCTGCGACTGCACCTGCGTGGCGGCTTCGGCCGTGGAGCCCACTGCCTTGATCTCGTCGGCTGACGGAATGCGCAGGATCGCACCGCGTTTCAACGCATTGATATTGTCTTTGTAGAACGCGCCCGGATTGCTCTTCCAAAGCGCCAGCATCATCTGATTGACGTTTCTACCCTCGCCCGTCGCGTGGGCGATCTCGGAAAGCGTCTGGCCGGCTTCGACCGGACCGTACTTCCCGTCGCTCGCCTTGCCCACCGGCGCTGCCGCAGCCGGCTTGGCCGCGGCGCTGGCACGTGGTGCGGCCGCAACGGCCGGGGCGGCCTTCTCGACCGGCTTGTCACGCCGGCTGAGGGTGACCGTGCCCGGCGATGCCGGCACAGCGGTAGTGGTCGCCGCGCGCGCGGTCGCCGGTGCGGTGACCGGCGGATCGAGCAGGATCGTGTATTCGCGCAGCAGGCGGCCTTTCGGCCAGTTCGCCTCGACGAGGAAGTCGAGGAAGCTGTCACGCACGGGCTCCTTGCTGGTGACCTTGATCACCGGCTCGCCCTTCGCGTTCTTGCCGATGGCAAATTCGAGCGGTACGTTGAGGCGCGAACGGTTGAGGCCGATGCGATCGAAGTCCTCGGCGGCGGCGAGGTTGACCAGCAATCCCTCAGCTTCGCCAGCACCGCCCTGCAGCACCGGAATCTCGGCGTCCAGCGGCTGATTGAGCTTGGAATTGACGTGCACCGGACCGAGACCCAGCGCCAGAGCATTCGTTCCGCCCAGCGCGAGCGCGATCGCAAGCGGCAGTTGCAGCGGTCGTTTCATTGAAGCGTGCCCCCCTAGGCGAATAGGCCGAACCCGAATTCGGGTACATCTCGAAGCGGCCTTATAACATAATCGTAACTCTCGGGTCTGCAGGCGATTTCCCAATAGATCGGAATGTCGGACGCACGCCACAAAACGTTGCTCGTGGGTGCGCCAATTCGGTGGAAAAACCTCGAAGCCGTCACACTACAAATAGTCCTTCGCGAGCAGCTCGGCGATCTGCACGGCATTCAGCGCCGCGCCCTTGCGGATATTGTCGGAAACGATGAAAAGATCCAGCCCGCGCGGGTGCGAAATGTCCTCGCGGATGCGGCCGACGAACACTTCGTCCTTGCCCGCCGCGTGCGTCACCGGCGTTGGGTAACCGCCCGCGCGGTGCTCGTCGACGACCACCAGGCCCGGCATCTTTTCGAGGAGCGCGCGCGCATCGGCGGCGCTGATTTTCTCGCGCGTTTCGATGTGCACGGCTTCCGAATGACCGTAGAACACCGGCACGCGCACCGAGGTTGCATTGACCTGGATGCGTTCGTCCTCGAGGATCTTGCGCGTCTCCCAGACGATCTTCATTTCCTCGGTGGTATAGCCGTTGTCGAGGAACTCGCCGCCGTGCGGAATCACGTTGAACGCGATCTGCACCGGATAGACCTCGGCCTCGACTTCCTGGAAGTTGAGCAGCGCCGCGGTCTGGCGACCCAGTTCCTCGAGCGCGCGCCGGCCAGTACCGGAGACCGATTGGTAGGTCGCGATATTGATGCGCTCGATGCCGACCGCGCGATGGATCGGCGCCAGCGCCACCATCAGCTGCATCGTTGAACAGTTCGGGTTGGCGATGATGCCCCGCGTCGTGTACTGCGCGATCGCGTGCGGATTGACCTCGCTGACGACCAGCGGGACATCGTCCTGATAGCGAAACTCCGAGGTATTGTCGATGACGACCGCACCGGCCGCCGCCGCACGCGGCGCGTGCTCGCGCGAGACCGCGCCGCCGGCGGAGAAGAATGCGATGTCGATGCCGTTGAAATCGTAACTGGCGAGATTGCGCACCGTGACTTCGCGATTGCCGAACGTGACCGTGCCGCCGGCCGATCGCTCGCTCGCCAAGGGCACCAGTTCGGCGATCGGGAACTTGCGTGCCTGCAATACGGCCAGCAGGGCTTCACCGACGGCGCCGGTAGCGCCGACGATTGCCACGTTGTAGTTCGTCTTGTTGCTCATTGCGCTATCCCTGTGGAATTTTGCAGAAATATGTTTGCATGGGAGCGCGCTCGCGCGCGACGTTGCCGCGGCGTGGCGCAACCGCGGTGCACGCAAGCCGGCGCCTGCAGGGGGTGCTCGAACCTGCCGCGTTCACGCGTGTGCCGGCCTGTTGATCGCATGGGCCGGACGACCGGCGTGCGGACCTTGGCCGAGCGCGGCCGTCAGATCGTCGATCGCGAGCGCGACCATCGCACGCCGGGTTGCCGCGCTGGCGCTGGCGATGTGCGGCGTCAATACGACGTTGCGGCATGCCAGCAGATCGGCATGCACGCGCGGCTCGTCTTCGTAAACATCGAGGCCGGCGCCAGCGAGCCTGCCCGACGCGAGTGCGGCGGCAAGTGCGGCATCGTCCACGATGCCGCCGCGCGCGATATTGACCAGGGTCGCCGTCGGTTTCATGCGCGCCAGTTCAGGCGCTCCGATCGCGTGACGATTGTCGGCCGCGTACGGCAATGCGAGCACCAGGTGATCGCTTGCCGCGAGCAGCGCGTCCTTGTCGACGTAGTGAGCTTGGCAATCGTGCTCGATCCGCTCTGGCACGCGCGAACGATTGTGGTAGAGCACACGCATGTCGAAGCCGCGCGCACGCCGCGCGATTGCCTGGCCGATGCGGCCCATGCCGAGGATGCCGAGCGTCGCGCCATGGACGTCCCGACCCAGCATCAGTTCGAAGGACCAGCGGGTCCACTTCCCTTCGCGCAACCAGCGCTCGGCCTCGGTCACGCGGCGCGCGGTCGCCAGCAGCAGCGCCCAGGCGAAATCCGCCGTTGTTTCGGTCAGCACGTCAGGCGTGTTCGTCGCTACGATGCCGGCGCGCGTCAGCGCGGCAATATCGAGGTTGTTGTAGCCGACCCCGATATTCGCCACCGCCTTCAACTTCGCCGCGCCGGCGATCGCCGCGGCATCGAAGCGATCGGGAATGCTGGCGAGTACGCCATCGACATCGTGCAGACCTGCAGCCAGCTGCTCCGTCGTATAGGCGGTGACCACATCGGTCGTGACCACCTCGAAATATTCGCGCAGGCGCGCGACCAGATCAGGGAACACGGGCTGGGTGACCCAGACTTTCATGCGCCCGCTCACGCCACGCTGCCGGGAATCCGTGGCGCGATCGCGCCGACATCGCCGCATTGCGCGCGATGACGCAGCGCCTGGTCCATCAGCACCAGCGCAACCATTGCCTCGGCGATCGGCGTCGCGCGGATGCCGACGCAGGGATCGTGGCGACCCTTGGTGACGACCTCGACCGGTTCGCCGGCGAGATTCACGCTGCGGCCCGGAATCAGGATGCTCGATGTCGGCTTCAGCACGATCGAGGCGATCAGCGCCTGCCCGCTCGAAATGCCACCGAGGATGCCGCCCGCATGGTTGGAGAGGAAGCCTTGCGGTGTGATCTCGTCACGATGCTCGCTGCCCTTTTGCGCGACCGCGGCAAAGCCGTCGCCTATCTCGACGCCTTTGACCGCATTGATCGACATCAGCGCGGACGCAAGTTCGCCATCGAGCTTGCCGTAGATCGGTTCGCCCCAGCCGGGCGGCACGCCGTCGGCGATGACGGTCACCCGCGCGCCGACCGAATCGCCGGACTTGCGCAGCGCGTTCACGTAGTCTTCGAGTTCGCCGACCATCGCGGCATCCGGCCAGAAGAACGGATTGCCTTCGACCGCGTTCCAGTCGATCGAGCCGTCCGCAGGGAGGCGCGGCAGCAGCTTGCCGATCTGCGCAAGATGACCGCGCACACGCACGCCGTAGTGCTGCGCCAGCCACTTCTTCGCGACGACCGCCGCGGCGACGCGCATGGTCGTTTCACGTGCAGAGGAGCGGCCACCGCCACGCGGGTCGCGCAGGCCGTACTTCTGCCAGTAGGTGTAGTCGGCGTGGCCTGGACGGAACGTCTCGACGATGTTGCCGTAGTCCTTCGAGCGCGCATCGACGTTGCGGATCAGCAGCGCGATCGGCGTACCGGTCGTGCGACCCTCGTAGACGCCAGACAGAATCTCGACTTCGTCGGCCTCATGCCGCTGTGAGGTGTAGCGGCTGCGGCCGGTCGCGCGGCGTTCGAGATCCCCGCGAAAGTCGTCCGGCGCGAGCGCCAGTCCCGGCGGGCAACCATCGATCACACAGCCGATCGCCGGACCGTGGCTCTCACCGAAGGTCGTTACGCTGAGAAGTTTTCCGAACGTATTGCTCGCCATTTTTCGAGAGTGAAACCCTGTTGAAGACGGCACCGGCGGCGATTCACGACGCCGCCTGATACGGAAGATCAGCTGCTCGTAAAGCGCCCCGTCGCAGCCTCGCGGATGGCTGCCGCGTGTTCGACCAGGTCTCGCCGGTCGAGCAGGAACACACCCATCTGACCGACATCGAACTCGATCCAGTTGAACGGCAGTTCCGGCAGCAACTGCACGAGCGCGCGTTCGCTCTCGCCGACTTCGACGATCAGTACGCCGTCGTCGGTGAGGAATTCCGGCGCCTCGCTGAGGATGCGCAGCGCGAAATCGAGACCATCCTCGCCGGCCCGCAATCCTAGCGCCGGCTCGTGGCCATATTCGGCCGGAAGTGCGGCATATTCCTGTTCGGTCACATACGGCGGATTGCTGACGATCAGGTCGTAGCGCTCGCCAATGAGACCGCCGAAAAGATCGGACGAGATCACGCGCACGCGTTCGCCGACATCCTGGAATTCGACGTTCTCGCGCGCCAGCGACAGCGCTTCGTCACTGATGTCGGCAAGATCGACCTGCCATTCGGGATTGTAGGCGGCGATCGCGATGCCGATGCAGCCGGAACCGGTACACAGATCGAGCGCGCGTTCGATCGAGCGCTCATCGAGCCACGGCGTAAAGCCCGCCTGGATTAGTTCGGCGATCGGCGAACGCGGTACCAGTGCGCGCCCGTCGGATTTGAACTTGAGGCCGGCGAACCAGGCTTCACCGGTCAGGTAGGCGACCGGCTGGTGTTCGGCTATGCGGCGCTCGATCAACGCGAGCACGGCCTGTTGTTCTGGCGCCGTCAGACGCGCAACGCCGTACGTGGGCGCGAGATCGTGAGGCAGATGCAGCGCATGCAGGACCAAATGCGTTGCTTCATCGAGTGCATTGTCGTAGCTGTGACCGAAAGTAAGGCCGGCCGCACCGAAGCGGCTAGCGCCGTAGCGGATGAAATCGACGATCGTGGCGAGTTCGCTGGTCACGAGGTGGGATACGCTGCGGAAGGCTGCACAGTATAAAGGTGGCAACGGGTGCGCGCGGCTGCCGCGGCATCGCTGCGATCAACTGGGGTTGCCTATAATGGGCGGATGAAATTTCCCCCGATGCACGGTCGCGTCTCCGCGACCTGGCTTATTCTGATCGCCGCCTTCGCGGTCGCGCTCGGCCTCTGGTTCGGTGCGCGCCTGCTTGGCCCAGCAGCGCCACCGCGATTGGAAACAGCCGTCCTCTATCCGGCCGCGCGTTTGCTGCCGGATTTCCAGCTGACGCGCAGCGACGGCCAGCCGTTGACCCTGGCTGACTGGAAAGGCCACTGGACCGTCGCGTTCTTCGGCTACACCAACTGCCCCGACGTCTGCCCGACCACGCTGACCTCGTTCAAGCAGGCGTGGAAACTGCTCGGCGCCGACGCGGCAACCCCGCTGCGCTTCGATTTCATCTCGGTCGATCCCGCACGCGACACGCCGGAAACACTGGCGCGCTACGTCGGCTATTTCAGCAAGGACTTCATCGCGGCGAGTGGCTCCGACGAGCAGCTGACGGCGCTGACCAAGGCGCTCGGCCTGCTGTACGCGCGCGGTACTCCGGAAAATGGCACTTACACGGTCGACCACAGCGCCTCGGCGGTCATCATCGATCCACAAGGCCGTCAGGTCGGCATGTTCCGCCCCCCGTTCGACGCGGCGAAAATCGCAGCCGACCTGACTACCTTGCTCTCGCTGCCCGCGACCGCACCTCGACCTGACTCCGGTCGGAGTGGCGGTTGAATGGGGCATTTAAGCTTCAAGGTCGCGCTGCAGTACGCACTGCCTCATCGCTTTCTCTCGCGCATCGTGCTTTGGGCGACGCGCTGGACGTTTGTGCCGTGGAAGAGTTTCCTGATCGGACAAATCGTGCGGCGCTACCACGTCGACCTCGCCGAAGCCGAAAACCCCGATCCCGCTGCCTACCCGCACTTCAACGCGTTCTTCACCCGCGCGCTGAAGCCCGGTGCACGGCCGGTGCCTGCCGATCCCGCGGCGATTGCCTGCCCGGCCGACGGACGTATCAGCCAGGCCGGCGCGGTCGAAGCCGGGCGCATCGTGCAGGCGAAGGGACAGACCTTCAGCGTGGTCGAACTGCTCGGCGACGACGCCGCCGCGAAGGCCTACGCCGATGGCAGCTTCCTGACGGTGTATCTGTCGCCGCGCGACTACCACCGCGTACACATGCCACTGGATGGCGAGCTGGTCGAGACCGTGCACATCCCCGGGCGCGTCTTCAGTGTCGCACCGTTCGCGGTCGCAGCCATCCCAAGACTGTTCGCCCGCAATGAACGCCTGATCTGCCACTTCCAGAACGAACGCGGACCTTTCGCCATAGTCCTGGTTGGCGCAATGCTGGTTTCCGGGATCGAGACCGTATGGCGCGGCGTCGAAGTACCGCCGTATGCGTCGGCGATCATCAAGCGCAGTTATCGCGCGGGCGCCGTGCGACTCGGCCGCAACGCCGAAATGGGCCGCTTCAACATGGGATCTACCGCGATCGTGCTGCTTCCGGATGCGATCGGGCGCATTTCCGATGCCCTGCTCCCGCAGCAGGCGGTGCGCGTCGGGCAAACCATCGGCTCCTGCACACTCGTCAAAATGTGACACGCTTCGACGAATTGTGACGCGCGAAGCGGACTTTTTGCTACCGATGGGCTTAGAATTGCGTTAACCGGAAGCGCCGACTTCGGTCCATCGCAAATGTAGGGGGAAGGATCGATGCAATTCGTAACCCGCCTGATCGCACTGACGCGCTCGATGCAGCTGCGCCGTCAGTTCCGCGAGATCAACAAGGCGCTCGAGCAATTGCCGCCGAACGCGCGGCGTCAGCTCGCAGCCATTTCACTGCGCGAATTCGCGAATGCTTCCAAAAGCGAATTTCCACATCTTTACGCGACGCCGCCCGAGGAAAAGTATCGTCCGTGGGGCAGCGGCGCCGATATCGGGCTCGAGCGCATGCGTTCGGACAACCTGCAGGTCCGTCTGCGCGGCGTCGCCTTGTGGCTGACGGTGGTCTATCACGAAACCAAGGATTCGCCGTTCGCCGAGCAGCAGGAACTGCATCGTCAGGTGATGCGCTCGCTGCGCACCTTGAAGGAAGCGATCCCGGCAGCGGATCTGAATCGCTGGATGCTTGGCGAGGCCGAAGCCGCCTGATCCGGCGCACTTCGGCACACGTTCAAAACGGCGCGATTGATCGCGCCGTTTTGCATTTCAGCCTATTCGTTTCAACGTCCGCAGGCGGGTAATTTCAGCGTCTGTCCCGGCTTGATCGCATAGCGCGGCGCGCGCAGGCCGTTCGCTGCCGCGATGTCCTGGATGCTGCAGCCGCCGCTATGGCGCGCGATCGACGCCAGCGAATCTCCCTTGCGCACGACCACCGTCTTGGTCTTCGGCCGCGCCACTTGCTGCCCCTGCGCGAGCGCAACCGGTGTCGGCGTCGGCACGACCGCCGAATGCAGCTCCGCGGCCAGGGTCGGCCAGCGTCCTTCCGCGCAGTCGCGCGCGTAGACCTTTTCCAGCTGCAGCGGCACGGACATTTTCGCGCCGGCCGGTTCCGGCCGTTGCGGGTCGAGCTGCGGATTCAAATTGCGCAATGTGCGGAACCAACCGTCGTGCATGTTGCCGTCCTGGCCGAGGCAGACGGTGAGTTCGGCAATCGAGGCCGCTCGCTTCAATGTGATGCTGCCGGGGTGGCCGGGGATCTTCGGAAACTCGAGGTTGTAGCGCTCCGGATGCATGAACAGCCACGCCGCGGCAAGCACCATCGGCACGTACTCGCGCGTTTCCT
>JBDTYM010000035.1:0-39147 GCA_040005635.1 Dokdonella sp.
AACTGCGACAGCGCGTTGATGAAATCCTCGGACAGGCCGTCGGAGAAATACTGCTGATCCTTGTCGCCGCTGTCATTGGCCAGCGGCAGCACGGCAATGGATTTTTGCGGAATCGTTGCCGCTGCGGGTATGGCGGCGAGCGCAGGCATGGTGTTTTTGCGTGGCACAAAGACGGCAGTCAACAACAACACCACCGCCACGCACAGCACGCCGATAATCCAGAAATCCAGCTTGCGGCCGGTATGCGCCGCGATCGATTCCGCCGGTGTGATTTCGCTCTCGCGCTGCAAACCGCCGGGCGTGAATTCATAGAACCACGCGAACGCGAGCCAGAACGGGAAGCCGATGATCGCGGCGACCAGAAACCAGCGCGTGCTCCAGTCGGGCAACCCCACCGAGGGCGCCAGTTGCGAGATACCCTGCGCAAGTGCCCACACCGCTGCGGCGTACAACGCGCCGGCCCGCAGCACGTTGCGACGCTTGAGTTCGCTGAAAAATGTCGCTGCGATCAAGCGACTGCCCCTGGGTCCGGATCCGCGGATCCATAGCGATCGATTGTGTACGGCCACATGAGGCCGCGCAAGCACGCGGACACGGGGGATGAGTGCAGATGGCCTTTGGCGTGCGCCCCGTGAGCATGCCACCGCCGATGTCGAGGCTCGCCGCTGACCGGCATGCCCGAAAGGGGACGGCCGCCAAGGGCAGCAATGGGTCGAAACCAGCCTTTCATCATCGGCCAGCAGCGGCGATCTGACCATTCCAGAACCGTGATCACGCGCCGGCCCAAGCGCTCAACACGGATCAACGGAAAGGGCCGTGCGATCCAACCCCAGCTAGCTCACGCGGCGTGCGATAGCGTTCAGTGAACGGAAATCATCCGCGACATTGAGCTGCCGCTGCTCGCGTGATACTTCGTCGATTCCTCTCACTTGAACTCAGAGCCGGCGCGGACCGGCGTCACGAGTGCTGCCGTGCGTCCCATCGAAATGTTGAAGCTCCTTGCCGCACTGGCGCTGATGGGCGCCAGCGTCCATGTGTGCGCAGAACCGTCTGCGCTGCCGACCGTCGTGAAGACGTTCAACCCGGCGAATATCGTCCTTGGCGACGACACCACGCTGACCATCACGTTGAACAATCCGAATGCCGTCGTCGCCACGTTGACGCACGATCTGGCCGACGTGATGCCGGCGCACATGCTCATTTCCAATCCGGCCGGCGCCGGCACCACCTGCAACCATGGCGCGGTCACGGCAACGCCTGGCGCACAGACGGTGACCCTCAGCGACGACGGCACGGGTTCGGCCGTGCAGATCCCGGCTTCCGGTTCGTGCGTGGTGCAGGTGCGCGTCACCACCGACGCCGCCGGCAATCTCGTCAATACGATCCTCGCCGGCGATCTGCAGACCGACCACGGCAGCAATCCCGACGACGCCAATGCCACGTTGAACACGACGGCTACGGCACCGACTCTGGCAAAGACGTTCAATCCGGCGAACATCACGCTCGGCGACGACACGACGTTGACGATCACCTTGAGCAACCCTGATCACGTTGCGGCGACACTCGCGTCCGATCTCGTCGACACGTTGCCGGCGGGCGCCACCCTGTCCGATCCCGCCGGTGCAGGTTCGACCTGCGCTGGCGGCAACGTGGTGGCTACGCCCGGCGCCGACAGCGTGACGCTGGCGGCTGGCGCCGCGATTCCCGCGGGCGGCTCGTGCGTCGTACAAGTGCGCGTAACGACCGACGCGCCGGGCGACTTCACCAATCTCATCGCCGCAGGGGATTTGCAGACCGATCTCGGCAGCAACCCCGACGATGCCGAGGCAACACTCAACGTCACGGGCGTGCCGCCGACCGTTGCCAAGACATTCAACCCTGACGCCATGGCCGTCGGCGACACCAGCACGCTGACGATCACGCTGCACAATACCGACCATCGCGCCGCGACGCTGGCGGCCGACCTGGTCGATCACCTGCCAACGCATGTCGTCGTCGCGGCGCCCGCCGGTGCCGGCTCGACCTGTGCTGGCGGGGCCATCGTCGCAACTCCCGGGGCAGACACCGTGACGCTCGGCAACGGCGCAGCGATTCCCGCTGCGGGCTCGTGCGTGATCCAGGTGCGAGTCGATGCAACGTCTCCGGGGACATTCACCAATACCATCGCGGCGGGCGCTTTGCAGACTGACCTTGGCGACAATCCCGATGCGGCCAGTGCGACGCTTGCTGCAACGGCGACAGCGCCGGGCCTTTCCAAGAACTTTGCTCCGACGAGCATCGGTGCGCATGACCTCGCAACGCTGACCCTCACGCTCGCCAACAGCAACGCGGCCGCCGCCACCGTTGCTGCCCCCTTGACCGACACGCTGCCCTCGTTGCTGACGGTCGCCAATCCATCGCTGGTTGCAACGACCTGCGCAGGCGGCAATGTGTCGGCCCCCGCCGGGGGTGCCGTCGTCACATTGGCTGCAGGCGCGCAGATCCCCGCTCACGGCAGTTGTTCGGTCACGCTCGCCGTGACGTCGACGACACCGGGGTCCTACACCAATACGATGGCTGCGGGCACACTGATAACCGACTTCGGCGCCAACGCGGCGCCGGCCCAGGCAAGCTTGCTGGTCGACTCCGCTCCAACGCCGTATCCCCCGGCTCTCGCGAAAGGATTCGCGCCCGCCCATGTCGATAGTTCGGGCAGCAGTCGCCTGACCCTTGCCCTGTACAACGCCAATGCGTCATCCGCGACCTTGACGTCCGCGCTCGTCGACGTCCTGCCGACGGGCCTGGCAATTGCCGATCCGGCCATGCCGACGACGACCTGCCTCAGCGGTCATGTCGTGGCAAGCCCGGGAGGCAGCGACGTCACCCTCGATGCCGGCGCACATATTCCTTCTGGCAGCTGCGTGATCGCTGTGTCGGTGACCTCGAGCATCGTCGGCAGCTATTCCAATCACCTCGCAGCCGGCGCGTTGCAGACCGATGACGGCCACAACGGCGCCGATGCGAACGCCACCCTCTTCGTGCAACCACGCACCGACGAGATCTTTGCCAACGGGTTCGATCCATGATGACTCCTCGCCGCACGCACACCCGCGCCACGAAAGCCATGCTCGCCCATTGTCGAAGAGCCCTTGTCTTGGCCTTGATGCTCAGCGCAACCTACCCGGGCGAGACGCACGCCGGGCTGGTCGATGACTGGCTCGTTTGCAAACAGGATGTGTTGCCGCGCCTGCACGGACAATCGCCCAGCGATGCAGCCGCGCAATACTGCATGGGTCTCGGATACATGACCGGGCAGCTCACCGGGCAACGCGATCGTGCGGCCGCCGCACAATGGTTTGCGCGTGCAGCGGAACAGGGCAACGCCGGCGCCGAGGTCGCGCTCGGCTACGACTATGAAAAAGGCTATGGCGGCGCCGCGGACGCGACCAAGGCCATCGCCTGGTATCGCAAGGCGGCCGCTCAGGGCAGCGCCGATGGATTGTTCAACCTCGGGCGCGCCTATCAGTACGGCATCGGCGTGGCTGCCGATGTGGCACAGGCGCATGCCTATTACGACCAGGCCGCCAATCACGGGAGCAAGGAGGCCCGCGAGGCACTCGGTTCGACTCAAGATGCCTATGCGCAGGCCAAGCAACTCTACGACGCCAAGAACTATGTCGAAGGTTCGCGGCGCATGCTGCAAGCCGCCGAGGCCGGCAATGCCCGGGCGCAATTCATGATCGGCACTGCCTACGAGTTCGGCAGCGGCGTTGCCGTCGACCTGGGTCAAGCCGCTTTCTGGTACGAAAAAGCTGCGGCGCAAGGCGATGCGAAGGCTCAGAAAAATCTAGGATCACTCTATGAGGCAGGCGCAGGCGTACCTGAGAACTGGGCGCTGGCTGTGGCGTGGTACCGCAAGAGCGCCGAGCAGCACGACGCGGATGGAGAATTCGCGCTCGGCCGCATGTACCAATTCGGCATGGCCGTCCCGCAGGATCGACAGACGGCCATCCAATGGTTTCAGCGCGCGGGCGACCTCGGTCATGCCCAGGCCAAATACTTCGCCCATTGGCTGAGCGATTCGACCAACAGCATTGGCTTTCGCAATGACGAGGAGCATCAGCTCGTCATTGGCACCAAGCTGCGCTTCGCCGGCAATCTGATGGGCGGCGACCCCGCCGGAGTCGCGTTCAACAACTCGGCCGAACGCACGAACTGGCTGAATGGCCAGCGGCGTCAGGCCGACTACACCGAAGCGCACACGATGTGGCAGATCCGCAAGAACAACTACGACCAGTGCATGGCCGGCACGAAGGAGAACTGCAGCATGCCTGGGCCGCCTCCCGCACATTGAACGTAGAACCGCGCGTAGCCACTCCTCCCGCACGTCCAGCCCCCTGAGGCAGCTCGCTGAATCTTCGACCCGGACGGTACTTCGTATCTGCTGTTCGTTCTCCGGGATCGACTGATCGAACCTCGAAAGCATCGACACTCCCGACGACGCCGGGCAGCGGCTGTCGCGTTGCGCTCCGGCTAGCCCTCGCCACGCTGCCCTGCTTGAGATTCACGAATGTCCGCGTTGGGTCGTAAGCGGGCAGCTAGCAGATTGGTAGGGGATGCGTGGCCGCAATATGATGGGTCGCAGCGGCGGCCAGACTATGCTTTCACCCACAGTTCTATGGATGCAAGTGTGAGTGAAAGCGTACTTTGGCCGCAGGCCTGAGGTTCATCGAGTCGTGGTTTCCACGCGCTCGCCCGATCGCATCTGCCTAGTTCGCTTGCGACCCATAGCGGTCATGCAGTTCCATACGAAGACATTGAGCTAGGGCAACGCTGAATAAGTCTCCACCTGACGTCGTTCCCGCGAAAGCGGAAGCGCTTTTCAACAGCGAAGCTGGTCAATCCAATTTGCTTTTGTTTCAAGAGGCTAAGATCAAGATGGATGATCGGCCATGCGGCCGTTGAAAACCCCGCTTTCGCGGGAATGACGACTTATTCAGCATTGCCCTAGAGATATTGGAGCTATGGCTGCGGGCTTACCGCACCGCTAGGCGGCCGCGGATGGCAAGAAGTGGCCGGCAGCTGCCCGCCGCACGGCGCACTGTCTCCGCATCGCGTTCGAGACCAGTTCCGTGGCGAAGGGACCTAGCGTTACTGGCAGCGAAATTCTACGGTCGCGCGGGCTAACTTGCCGGGCGCAGCGAGCGTGCCGGGCTTGGCGTCGTTTTCGCTGGAAGCAATCACGACGGCAGACTTGCCGCGTCGCTTGCAATACTCATCGGCGTCCTCTACGAGGCGGGCCTTTTCTTGGGCGCCGCTGCTCAAATGCGCGGACGACCCGGTGACCATAAACGCCCCATCGCGCGTGGGCGTGACGAACGACCTTGTTCCGCACCCGGCCACCGCAAGTGTCGCGAGGCAAATTGCAATGCGTAAAGACATGTACGTTTCCTTCTCTTTGATAGGGGCTCATCTATTTGAACAGCCGGTCCGCATGAGCAACGGGACAGCGGTCACGGGTTGCCGCGGCTTGAGTTGCCAAGAGCGCAAGGTACACCTGCTCGGGCCTTTTGCGATCAAACACGATCCGCGTCGCGAGCATGATGCTTTGAGCAGCGGCATGGCGGCAGCAGCGAGCGGACGGTCAGACGCGCTAGCCGAGGCGGCGCGACACCCGCGCTTGCAAAACACGAAGCCGCGATGGCGCCGTTTGGCTAGGTCGCCGGCTTCCCCACGCGCGCCGTCGAATCGCGGATCACCAGCTGCGGACTGAAACCGCGATTGATCGGCGCCGCCGCACCCGCGCTCGGGCGCAGCTCGGCGATCAGGCGCAACGCGGCGTGACGCGCGATGTCCTCGGTCGCCTGCTTGGCGGTGGTCAGCGCCGGCCAGCTTTGTTTCGAGAACGGGCTGTCCTCGAATCCGGCAATCGACAATTCGTACGGCACGTCGATGCCATTCGCCTTTGCCGCGGCGAGCACGCCAGCGGCAATCTCGTCGTTCGAGCCGAAGATCGCGGTCGGTCGCTCGCGCAACGCGAACAGGCGGCGTGCGCCGCGGAAGCCGTCGTCGAACGAAAAGTCGCCCGGGATCACCAGCTTCTTGTCGAGCGGGATGTCGTACGCCTTCAGCGCGGCTTCGTAGCCCTTGAAGCGTTCCGGGCTGGAACGGTGCGCTTCGCTGCCCCAGAGGAAGCCGATCCGCTGATGGCCGAGCTGGATCAGATGCTCGGTGATGTCGTAGGCGGCGTCGCGGTCATCGACATACACGCACGGGTAGCCGTCGTTCGGATCCTCGGCTGCCGAGATGATGCGCACGAACTTGATCTCGTTGGCCGCGAGGTAGCGGATCAAGTCCATGCGTTCGGACATCGGCGGTGCCAGCACCAGGCCGGCGAGTCGCGAGCGGCGCACGAGTTCGCGCAGTTCGTCGGCGAGATCGGGCACGGTCGAGTCGCAGGGATGGATCTGCAGACCGAAGCCCTGGTCGCGGCACGCGGCGAGCACGCCATTCTGCACGCTGATCACGTAGTACGGATTCGGGTTGTCGTAGACCAGGCCGAGTGCATACGAGGTGGCGCCGCGCAGGCTGCGGGCGGACTGATCCGGCTCGTAGTTGAGTTCGGTCACCGCGCGGCGCACGCGTTCGCGCGTTTCGTCGCGCACCGACAATTCGTTGTTGATCACGCGCGAAACGGTCTTCAGCGACACCTTCGCGCGTCGCGCGACATCCTTGATCGTGGGTCGGTTCACCATGAGTGCCTTGCGCGGTTTCACGGCATCCTAGCGGACGTTCCGCCGGATAGCGAAACCCCGTCTAGCCGGCACGCCCGGCGCGATAGCCGCGCAATGCGTAGAAGAGGATATACAGGTAGCAGGGCAGCATGATCAGCACGAACACGAGCTGGAAATCATGCCGCTCGCGCAGCAGTGCGAATGCCTGCGGAATGATCGCGCCGCCCGCGATGCCCATCACGAGCAGGGCCGAGCCGGTTTCAGTGAGACGGCCAAGGCCTGCGATCGCGAGCGGGAAGATCGCCGGCCACATCATCGCGTTGGCGAAGCCGAGCGCGGCGACGAAGCCGACCGAGACATAGCCATGACTGAGGAACGCGCCGATCGACAGCAGCGCGCCGAGTACCGCGGACAATGCGAGATAGCGCGCCTGCGAAATGAAACGCGGAATCGTCAGCAGGCCGACGACATAGCCGACCAGCATCGCGGCGAGCGTGAACGAGGTGAAGAACTTGGTCTCGTCCACCGGCAGGCCGAAGCTGCGCCCGTAGGTGCCGATCGCATCGCCGGCCATCACCTCGACGCCGACGTAGACGAACAGGCACAGCACACCGAGCCACAGATGCGGATAGGCGAACAAGCCCTTGGCGTCGGCACGGCCTTCGTCGCTCGCGCGATTGAAATCGGACGCGCGGATTTCCGGCAACGGCGATTTCGCGATCCACACGCCGAGTAGCGCGAGCAGACCCGCCATCACCAGATAGGGCACGTGCACGCGTGCGGCAAACCCATCGAGCAGCGCGGCTTTGCTGACGGCATCCGCAGCCAGAACCTGCGTCTTGAGATCGCCGAGGCCGTGCATGACCAGCGCACCGATCAGCAGCGGCGCGAGGATGCCGGCCACCTTGTTGCAGATGCCCATGAATGCGATGCGCTGCGCGGCGCTCTCGATCGGACCGAGGATGCTGATGTAGGGATTCACTGCGGTCTGCAGCAATGCGAGTCCAGCGCCGATGACGAACAGGCCGGACAAGGCCCCCGGGTACCAGCGCCGCACGGCGAATTCGCCGAACACCGCCGCACCGATCGCCATCACGAACAGGCCGAGCGCCATGCCGCGTTTCATGCCGCTGCGCGCGAGGATCCACGAGGCAGGCAGCGCGAGGAAAAAGTACGAGAGATAGAACACCATCAGCACGAGGAAGGCGTTGACGGTATTCAGATCGAACGCGACTTCGACGAACTGGATCAGCGGTCCGTTGAGCCAGGTCACGAAACCGACGATGAAGAACAGCAGGCCGATGATCAGCATCGGCGTGCGGGTATCGCGCGAACTCGGCGCGGCGGTGGCGACGGCTGACATCGGTGCTCCCCTTGGCTGCAGTGGCGCGGCGGCGATCATTCCCGCTTGTCTATCGACGATGCAAACGTAGCAACGTTGTCATCCGTGCGCCAGTCCGGCCAGCGTTCCTGCTGCCCGACGGCGCCAGCAAGGCCCGCCGTGGCAGCGCAGACGCGCTGGCGCGACTCGGCCGAACCCTACTTGCATTGCCGTTCCGCGTCATTTTGCAGTGCAATGTTGACAACGTTGTCATCTGATACGAGACTCGGCGGGCGCTGCAATTCACCGCGGCGCGGCGACGGGGCCGATGGCGGGAGCGACGAGTGGGCAACGGGGTTGACCGGGAGACATTTCTGCGCGCGAACGACGCGCCGCTGATTGCGGCCGACGTCGGCGGCACGCATGCACGCATCGCCCTGGTCGAACCGGCCGCGGACGGCGCGGCTGCCTTCGCGATACCGCACTACCAGAAATACGCCTGCGCGGAATTCCCGAGCCTGGCCGCGATCATCGGCACCTTCCGCGACACCCATTTGCATGCGCAGGTCGACCGTGTCGCGCTGGCGATCGCCGGCTATGTCATCGACGATGCGGTCGTCAACGTGAGCCTGCCGTGGACCGTGTCGGTTTCCGGTCTGCGCGCTGCGCTCGGCGTGCGCGAGCTCGCCATCGTCAACGACTTCGAGGCGGCCGCGCACGCGATCGGTCATATCGACGCCTCCAACGCGATCCTGCTCAGCGGCCCTGCCGTAGCGGCCGATGGCCCGGTGCTGCTGGTCGGGCCGGGTACCGGCCTCGGCGCCGCGGTGCGCATCCCGCATCCGCAGCGGACCCTGGTGCTGGCGACCGAGGCGGGACAGGCGACGCTGGCGGCGCAGAGCGATTTCGAATTCGAACTGCTGCGCGAACTGCGCCGACGCGGCACGCGCGTGCTGATCGAGGATGTGCTGTCGGGCACCGGCCTTGCGAATCTGCACGCGGCGATCCGCGCATTGCGTGCCGCACCGGCGCGCGCAATGACACCAGCGCAGATAACCGCCGCCGCGCTCGCGCGCAGCGACGCGTTCGCCAGCGAAACCGTCGAGGTGTTCTGCGCCTGGTTCGGCAGCGTGCTCGGCGACCTCGCCCTGCTGTATGGCGCGACGGGTGGCATCTACCTCGCCGGCGGCGTGCTGCCGCAGATGAAGCCGCTGCTGCTGCAGAGCCGCTTCGTCGAACGATTCATCGAAAAGGGCACGATGCGCGAGGCACTCGCGCGCACGCCGGTGCGGTTGATCGAACACGCCCAGCTCGGCGTGATCGGTGCCGCCAGCTGGTATTTCAACCGCTTCGCGATTGACGCTGGCGCACACGCGCCGGCTGCTTCGCAGCGGCTTGAAGGTTTGTCTGGAGCTTCGCGATGAGGGACGCAAACGAATCGGCAACGACCACCATCGGCCGTAGCCGTCACCACCAGAGGGGGAACGTCATGAAGTTTTCGAGAACCATGCTGTCGGCGAGCATCATCGCCGCGTTCGCGCTCGTCGGTGCTGCGCAGGCCGATGACGCACCGGCGGCGGCCGCATCCGCTGCGGCACCGGCGCAGGATGGCAGCAGCTCCGATGGCCAGCAGATGGACACGATCGTCGTGCACGGCATCCGCGAGAGTCTGAAACGCTCGCTGCAGACCAAGCGCGATGCCGATGCCGTCGTCGACGCGATCACCGCGGAAGACATCGGCAAATTCCCGAGCACCAATGTCGCCGAAGCGATGTCGCAGATTCCCGGCGTCACCATCGACCGCCGCTTCGGCCAGGGCGAGCGCGTCAGCATCAACGGCACCGACCCGAGCCTGAACCTGACCTTCCTCGACGGTCACCCGGTCGCGCAGACGACATGGTTGTATGGCGAGCAGCCGAACCACGGCTTCGACTACACCATGCTCGCGCCGGAAATCCTCGGCAAACTGGAAGTGTATAAAAGTCCAGAAGCGCGCCTGCCCGAAGGCAGCGTCGGCGGCACCATCATCATGCATACGCGCGAGCCGCTCGATCTCGCCGCCAACACGCTCAGCGGTTCGGTCGGTGCGACCTACGGCGACCAGTCCGACTCGACCAAGCCGAACGCCTCGCTGCTGTACAGCTGGAAGAATCCGGACAACACCTTCGGCATCGCGGTGTCGGCGCAGCACTACGAGGAGAAGGTCGACCGCCAGGGCGAGGAGATCTTCGGCTACAGCAAGGTGTCCAGCCTGAGCGCAAGTCCGGCAGTCGCCGCTGGCATCGCGTCCGGCGCGTTGAATCCGAACGATCTGGTGCCGCAGGAAATCAACGCGGCGTACTTCCAGCAGACGCGCAAGCGCGACAGCGCGACGCTGAACATGCAGTGGAAGCCGAGCGAGGAGTTCGAGCTCGACGTGAAGGGCCTGTACGTGCGCGAGAAATTCGACAACTTCAACCAGTCGATGTACGGCTTCACCACGCAGACACCGCAGAACATCACCAGCCTGACGCCGGGCGGCGGCGGCCTCATCACCAGCGGCCATTCCTGCGGCAACGACGATCCGACCTGTCCCGGCCTGCAGGCGAATGGCGGCAACGGTCCGGTCAACACCTATCTCGACAACCAGGCGCGCGGGTCGACCGTCACCACCAAGGGACTCGACCTCACCGGTACCTACAAGGGCGAGGGCTGGAGCCTGGCCGGCAACATCGGTATCAGCAAGGCCAACGACGACAGCAATGCGCAGGCCTTCATCGAGCCGTACTACAACGGCGGCTACACCTGGGACATCCGTCGCGGCATCTCGTTCGACAGCCCCGCCGCGGCGGCGAATCCGGCCAACTGGCATGACGGCGACACGCCCGGCGGCGGTTGGGGCGGCAACTATGCGCAGTGGCCGGCGAAGGCGAAGGACAACTACGGCCAGATCGATTTCACCAAGAACTTCGATGGCTTCTTCAACGAGCTGCTGCTCGGCCTGCGCTACGCCAAGCATGACGAGAGCCGCGAGCTGTTCATCTTCGGTGGCGTGCGCACGGCCGACCTCGCAACGATAGGCTTCGATGGCCTGACCGACATCCTGTCCGGCTTCAACGGCTTTTCGAACGACCAGCGCCATCACGTGCAGACCAGCGCCAACAACGTGATCAACTGGGTGCTCGGCAGTCCGCTCGGCACCTCGCCGGACCCGTCCTCATTCCTCAACAACACCTATTCGGTGACGCAGGAATCGGACGCCGGTTACGCCCAGCTCAACTTCGGCAACGATTCGCTGCACGGCAACCTCGGCGTGCGCTTCGTGCGTACCGACATCGACAGCGCCGGCTACAGCTACAGCGGCACGCCGACCTATCCGGCGCCGGCCGGCAGCTATCAGAAGGCGAGTTCGTCGCACGACAACGTGTTGCCGTCGTTCAATCTCGCCTACGACCTCGCACCCGACGTGGTTCTGCGCGGCGCCGTCGCCGAAGTCATCGCCTGGGCACCGTACAACCAGGAAGTGCACAACACGTTCCTCAACGACACCGTGCTGACCGGATCCGGCGGCAACGCCAATCTCTCCCCATACAAGTCGTGGAACTTCGATTTCTCGGCCGAGTGGTATTTCGCCGAGCAGTCCGTGCTCGCCGCGTCGGTGTTCTACAAGGACGTGCGCAACTACATCACGACCGACTCGCACATCGAGCGGCAGTTCAACTCGCAGTTCACCAACGATCCCGCGGGTTACCAGCGTATCTATGTCGATGGCCATCTCGGCAACTGCGACGTCAACGGCTTCTGCGACTACAGCGTGCTGCGCCCACTCGACGGCGGCACGGCCAAGGTGAAGGGCTTCACCCTGAGCTACCAGCAGCCGTTCGGCGACACCGGCTTCGGCATGTACGCGAACTACACCTATTCCGACGGCACCACGCATACCGGCCAGGACCTGCCCTACAACTCGAAGAACGCCTATAACTTCAGCCCGTACTACGAGAAGGGGCCGTTCAGCGCGCGCATCACCTACGGCTGGCGCAGTCACTACCTTGCTGGCGGCTACGTCGCCGGTGCGCCGCCCGCGTCGGTCGACGACTATGCCGAGCTGGACGCCTCGGCGAGCTGGCGCTTCAACGAGCATCTGTCGCTGAACCTCAATGCGATGAACCTGCTCGACGAGACGTACTTCGAGTATCTCGGCAGCAAGGCCCTGCTCGCCGGCAAGTACAAGAGCGGCCGCCGTTACATGGCCAGCCTGCATTTCGAGTTCTGACGTCGCCCTCGGCAGGCGATGAGGTTGGCGGGTCTGGAATGATTCCGGACCCGCCGTTTTATTCCGCGCCCCACGCAGACGGCGTCGATGACAAACTCGCGACCATGACACGCCTGCACGCCGAGCCGCGGCCCATTCCTTTTCCGCAGACGCTGACGCATCTCGCGCGCGTCCTGCTGTTGCTCGCCGCCACGGCACTGCTGCCGGCGTGCAAAACGGCGTCGTTCACGCGCGCCTCCGACGCCGAGCTGCCGCTGATTCCGCAGCCGGCACTGATCGAGCGCCATCACGGTACGTTTCGCCTGCGTCAGGGCGCGCCGTTGATCGTCGATGCCGTCAATCCCGCGGCGCTCGGCATCGCGCGCCGCTTCGCTTCGCTGCTGCAGGAAACGCGCGGCATCCATCTCGACGTGCGACCGTTCGGCGACGGCACATTGCGCGACGCGATCGTGTTCGCGCTCGAGCCGGCGAATCCGCGCGTGCCGACCGGCGAAGGCTACGAACTCAGTGTCGATGACCATCTCGTGCGCGTCGTTGCAGCCGAACCGCAGGGCCTGTTCCATGGCGCGGTGACCCTGTGGCAACTGCTGACCCCGCAGATGGAGCTCGTATCGTCGATCGAGGTGCCCGATCTGCTGATTCGCGACCAGCCGCGTTTCGCCTGGCGCGGCGCCATGCTCGATTCGGCACGCCACTACCAGCCGACCGTGTTCATCAAGCGCTTCATTGACCAGCTCGCGCTGCTCAAGCTCAACACCTTGCACTGGCACTTGACCGACGACCAGGGCTGGCGCATCGAGATCAAGCGCTATCCACGCCTGACCGAGATCGGCGCGTGGCGGCGCCCGGCCGGCGCGGCCGGCACCGATGCAAACGGGCAGCCGCTGCGCGATGGCGGCTACTACACGCAGGATGAAATCCGCGACATCGTGCGCTATGCCGCCGAGCGCTACGTGACGATCGTGCCGGAGATCGACATGCCGGGTCACATGCAGGCCGCGATCGCCGCCTATCCCGAGCTCGGCTCGACCGCTGGTACGCCGCTGGTGTCGCCCGACTGGGGCGTGCACAGCTACATCCTCAACACCGACGACGCCACTTTCGTCTTCATGCAGAACGTGCTGGACGAAGTGATGCAGCTGTTCCCCGGCACCTATATCCACGTCGGCGGCGACGAGGCGGTCAAGGATCAGTGGAAGGCGTCGCCGCGCGTGCAGGCGCGCATGCATGAGCTCGGTATCAGCGATGAGGAAAAGTTGCAGGGCTGGTTCATCGCACGCCTGCAGCAGTACCTCGCAGCGCATGGCCGACGCCTGATCGGCTGGGATGAAATCCTCGATGGCGACGTGCCGGCCAGCGCGACCGTGATGTCCTGGCGCGGCGCGAAAGGCGGCATCGAGGCGGCCAGAGCCGGCCACGACGTGGTGATGTCGCCGGGCCCGGATCTGTATCTGGATCATCTGCAAAGCAGTGCGCCGGACGAGCCGTGCGGACGTCCAGACGTCCGCACGCTGGCTGACATCTATGCGTTCGATCCGCTGCCGACCGGACTCGACAGCAATGCCGCGCGACACGTACTCGGCGCGCAGGCGAACCTGTGGACCGAGCACATGCGCACGCCCGACCGCGTCGAGCATGCCGCGTTCCCGCGCCTCGCCGCATTGGCCGAAGTACTGTGGTCGCCCGTCCCGACGCACGACTGGAACGGCTTTGTGCGACGGCTGGTCGCACAGTTGGCCCGCTGGCGCGCGCTGGGAGTCGCGGCCTCCTCCAGCGCGTTCGAAGTGCGCTTCGCGCCCGACTACGACGGTAGCTCCACCGAATTCTCAGTCGCGCTGTCGAACCAGGTCGCGCTGCCGATGCGCTACACGACGGATGGCAGCGATCCGCTTGCGACCTCGCCCCTGTATCACGAGGCGCTGCGCCTGCCGCTGCCATCCGAACTGCGCGCGGCGGCCTTCGAAGGCACGCGCCTCGTGGGCGAGCTGCAACGACGCGATTTCACGCGCGCGAATCTGCTGCGGCGATCGAGCGATGCGCTGCAGCCGTGCAGCGGCAAGCTCGCGCTGCGTCTCGAGGACGATGCGCCGCGCGACGGCGAACGCGCGTTCTTCAATGTCGATTTGTTCGATCCGTGCTGGATCTGGCCGCAGGCGCCGCTTGCTGCGGCCACACGCATCGAAGTCACCGTCGGCCAGCTGCCGTACAACTTCCAGTTGTGGAACGACGCCAAGAACATCGTGCCGCGCCCATTGCCGTCTTCGGCGCAAGGTGAATTGCTGGTCAAGCGCGATGGCTGCAGCGGCGACACGCTCGTCGCGTTGCCGCTCGCCGGGGCCGCGGCAAATCCGGCCACCACGCGGCTTGAAGTGGCGTTGCCGGTACAGACCGGCACGCACGACCTCTGCTTCGTGTTCAGCGGTCGCGGCCACGACCCGCTGTGGGCGATCGAAAGCGTGCAGCTGATTCCTGCCGCGCACTGAGGTCGGCCCTTCTGGAGTCCGTACCTTTTCGCGACGGCGACCGCCGCGACGAGATGTGCAATCTGCCGACCGGGTCACACTCTCATGCGCGCCGCTGGCACGCCGCTTGATTGCTACCTGCTGGCAGGCGCTCCGCCTGCAGCGAGAATCCGCCACACCGCGCCGACGGTCGTGCGGCAAGCACAGGAACACGATGTATGAACCGCGCTCTATTTGCCATTGAAGGACGCCCGGCTGCGCTCGTCGCATCCGGCAGCGACGGCCTCGCGGGGACGCCGATGTTGGTCAAGGGTGTGCGCGATACGGCGCGCGTCGATGTCGAAAACTGGCACTCCGTGCGCTATTGGTCCGAAACGCTCGGTATCAGCGAAGCGCAGCTGCTGCGCGCGACGCGCGCGGTCGGCACCTTGGTCGTGCGCATCGAGACGCATTTCGCTGAGAAACGCAGCAACCGCGAGCGCAAGCGCGAACGCGCGTAGCCGGATCGTGCCTTGCGTCCTGCCGTTCGCCCGGCGGGACTGATCAGCGAGATCTCAAATGCACTCCAGCGCCGCCACTGAACGCATCAGGCGCGGTCCAAGATAGGTGTGCGAGCCGCATGGCAGCAGACCTGCTTCGATGAACGTCTTGCGATACCACGACGGCGAACGCGCAATGAAGCCCTTGTGGTCGCCGCAGACCTTGTCGCGTGCCGTGTAGGTTTCGAGAAACGCGACGCCCTCGAGCAGCTCGCCGAAACCGCCGAGGCCGCGTCGCAATTCCGTTGCCGGGACATAGTGCAGCACGTCGCTGCAGACGATCAGGTCGAAGCGCTCGTCGAAGCGCAGTTCGCCGAGCTGACCAAACGTGGCGAGGCCGATGTTGCGCGCGCGACCGTAGCGTGCGACCGCGTAGGCACTGGAATCCAGGCCGCGATAGTCAAGATGCGGCCGCACCCGCAACAGCGGCGAGCGCCACAGCGCTTCACCGCAGCCGACGTCGAGCACGTTGCGCAGCGGACGTGCCAGATAATACTCGGCCAGATGCACGACCATTGCGACCTTGCGCGTGAGTTCCGCGCGTGAGCCCACGCGATGGCGCGCGTCGCGATACCACTTCTCGAAATAGGCGCGATCGTACTGTTTGCTCATTGGACCGGGTGCGTGGCGACGGATCGTGCATGGTAGACGAGCGCGGCGCCCGCGCGTCAGGCGCGCGCGGCGTCCGCGACGATGGCGTCTGCAAGACGACGTCGGTCGCAGGAAAATGCGATGGCGCCGAACAGCAGCACGGCATGAAACGTCGTCAACCTCCACAGCAGCAGCGCGGGAGCGAGCACGGCCAGCGGCGCCCACGGCGACAACGCGGCAGCCAGCGCGATATCACCGCCGCCGATGCCACCGGGCACGCCGGTCCATTGCGCGGCATGCAGGGCGACCGATTGCGCGACGAACACGAGGCCGAACGGCAAGCGCTGGCCGAGCAGTGCGAGCGCGAGCCATAGCGCGCCATAGCGCGCGATCCACTGCGCAGCGACGCTGAGCACCAGGGCCGCCGACAGCCGCAGCGAGCCGCGCTGCAGACGGACGAGATCGCCGACGAACTGCGCGAAGAAAACGCGCAGGCGTTCGCGGCGCTCGCGCAACCAGCGCACGCGCAGCAGCGCGCTGCGCAGGGTCGGCCACCAGTGCATGCGCGCACGCCACATGGCGGCGCCGCCGATCGCGGCGGCGAGCACTGCTGCGGTTGGCAGCCAGGCCAGCGAATGCCACGAAGCCGGTACCGCATCGCCGAGATCGAACGCACAGGCGAACGGTAATGCGAGCGCGAAAAACAAGGTATCGAGCGCCTGGTCCGCGGCCGACAGCGCGAGCCCGGCGGATGCCGGCATGCCGCCACGACGCAGCAGGAACACCGTCGCCGGGTAGCCGCCCGCACCCGCCGGCGTCGCCTGGAACGCCGCATCGCTGGCAAACGCGGTGATCAGCGCGCGCGCAATGCCGGTCCCATGGCCCAGCCGCAGCGCGAGCACGTACAGCTTGATTGCGCGCGCGAGCGCACTGGCGAGTGCGAGCGCGGCGAGACCAAGGACGCCGTCGCGCGGAATCGCATGCAGCGCCGTCAAGGCCTGCTGGCCGCCGAGCAGCAGCGGCACCAGCAGGCCGGCACCGATTGCCGCGGTCGCCAACAACCACAGCAGTGGGCGTTTCATGCGAGACCGAGCGCGACGGATTTGGTCAGCGCCAGACGCGTGCCGAGTAGCGGCTGCAGCAGACCTCGCCAGGCATCGAGCATATCCGCGTGCTGCGCATCGGCTGGATGCAAGGCGACGCGCAGCAAGGGTGCGTCGGCGTGCAGGCGGCGGGCGCCGGCGAACCAGCGCTTGCTCGCCCAGCGCCGCCACGCACTGCGTGTCGATGCGGAGATCACCGGTGCCGCGATGCGGCGATTCTGTGCCGGCAGTTCCAGATGTGTGTGCGTGCTGGTGTAGCGCAGCGCGGTTCTGCGCAGTGCCGTGCGCGCGCCCGCGCCGAGCAACCAGGCCGGAGCGACGAAGCCATGAACCGGCCAACCGATACGTTCGAGCATGCCGAGGCCGTTCGCGATGCGGGCGCTGGCCGCCTCGTCGCTCAATGCGGCGAACTCGCCCTCGCTTGCGGTCAGATGGCGGCGACGCAGCCAGTCGGTCGGCGTCCGCGGTGGCGGCCCGTCGTCGAGATGGAAGTAACCGTGCAGGGCGACCTCGTCGCCGCGGGCGAGGCGATGTTCGATCGCCCGCATGAATCCGCGATCGGCGTCGATGCGGCCGCGATGGTGATAGTCAGGCACGACCAGCAGGGTGAGGGGCGGGGCACCCAGTTCGTCGAGCAGGTCGAGCAGCAGGGCGCACTGCGGCCAGGTTGCCGGGGCGACGTCGTGCAGGGCGATGCAGAGCCTGCGCGAATTCGCCGCGGGTGCGCGATTTACGCGGAGCGAGCCGGCCTCCACGCCAGGCATCGTCGGCAACGCTGCGGCGTCTCGCAGGCCCGCCTCACTGCGGCCTTCTGCGCCGGCAGGGTCGAGGCAGACGGGAATTGCATGGCGAGCGTTCATGCCTCGGCGACGGCTGCGGCGGCATCTTTGGGCGTGTGCATCGTCGCTGTCGGCGCATGTGCGCGAATGAGTTCGGCGTAGCGCTGCAGTTGACGTGGCAGTGTGTGCTCCCACAGATAGTCGCGCTCGATACGGCCGCGCGCGAGCGCGCCCATCGCTTCGTGGTCGCTCGCGTACAGCGTGCGTACCGCGTTGGCGAGCGAATGCAGGTCGTCCGGTTCGGCGACGATGCCGATCGGTGCGCCGACGAGTTCGGTGACAGCGCCGGCGCGCACCGCGATGACCGGACGTGCACAGGCCATCGCTTCGATGATGATCATGCCGAAGGTCTCGTGGCGGCCGGCATGGATCAGTGCATCGCTGCTCGCCATCAGGCGCGCAAGCTGCTCGCTGTTCTGCTGGTACGGCAACATCGTCGCGTTCGGCGTCAGCAGCTCGTGGCGTTCGCCGCCGACCAGCAGGAGGTGATACGGCGCGCCAAGTTCCGCGAACGTCTTCAATAGCAGCGGGACTTCCTTCTCGCGCGCCATGCGACCGGCGAACACGAGCAGACGCGTGTCCATCGGCAAGCCGAGCTGACGGCGCAGTTCGGGATCGGCGCGGCGCGGATGGAACACCTCGCCGTCGACGCCGAGCGGCTGCACGGCGACATTCGTGATGCCGAGATCGCCCAGACGTTCGGCGATCAACCGGCTCGGTGCGAACACGCCGTCGAAGCGACGGTACAGGTTGCGCAAGTAGACGCCAGCGGCGCGGCCGATCGCCGGGGCGAAGCGGTCGGCGAACAGGCGCGCGAGATCGGAATGAGCGAATGCGACGGCCGGCACGCCGAGACGCTCGGCCACCTCGAGCGCGACCCAGGCCAGGTGATACGGATCGGCGACCTCGATCACATCAGGCGCGAGCTGACTCAGCGTGCGCGCCCACTGACGCATGCGCAGCGGCAGGCGATAGCCGCCGCCGAACGGAATGCGCGGACTGGCCAGCTCGATCAGGCCGGGCTCGCGCTCGCGTGTTTTCGGGCCTGGCACCAGCAGGGTATGACGCAACGCCGGCTGCGTCGCCAGGAATTTGCGCTTCGCCAGCAGGTAGCGCTTGACCCCGCCGCTATGCGGAGCGAAGAACAGCGTCATGTCGACGACATGCATCGACGCTTCGCTGATCGGCGCCCGCGCGTCGCGCCGCGTCGGCATGTAACGAGGCGGCGTCGCGATCGTCATGCGGCCACTTAGCCGTCCGCAGGTTACGCGCGTATGACGCGGCGCGTACGCGCGCCCGCAACTGCGCCGTATTTCGCAGTCATTGCGTTACCGGCGTGGACTGCCATCGAAGCGTCATCCAAACGTGGCGCGCGGCCACGCATGCACGGCGCTGCTAGTGTCCTGTCTCACGAGTATCTTCAAATAATTCCGGCGTCTTTCGCCGCGATACCGCGTTGCTCGTCGTCACCATAGCCCCGCTATGGCTCCTCCTCGCGCCTTGTCTCGCGCCGAAATCCATCCGGAATTTCTTCGCGCTACTTGTGAGACAGGACACTAGCGCGACGTTGTCTTCGCGCGGACACGCGCTGGGAAGACGCTGCGCGCGTCCTCGATTCGACCGGCCTCGGTCGGATCGTAGCCAGGCAGCAGCGCGATCTGCGCGCGCAGCTCGGCGCTGGCGAGGATGGCAAGGAAGTCCTGCATCACCGGCTCGGCCAGCAGGTCGTCGCGGCAGACGAAGAAGTAGCGCTCAGTCAGCAGCGGCACGAAGCCGAGGCCGAACCGCCGCGCCGGCACCTCGAGACCGAAGCCGACATCGGCCATGCTGCTGCCGACGTAGGCGGCAACCGCAGCGTGCGTGTATTCGAGGATCTCGTAACCGGCGATGCTCGGCGGATCGATGCCGGCCTGCTGCAGCGACAGGTCGAACAGCAGGCGCGTACCGGAACCTGGCTGGCGATTGACGAAGCGCAGGTCCGCGCGCGTCAGGTCGGCGAGGCTGCGGATGCGCTTGGGGTTGCCGGCAGCGACGATCAGGCCCTGCCGTCGTGTCGCCAGGTGGATCAGGCTCCAGTCGTTGCCGATGCGTGCGGCGTAGTGCGCGGACGCCGCGGCTTCGAGCTCACCGATCGGCAGGTGCAGGCCGATCACATCGCACTGACGGTCGACCAGCGCGTTCAATACTTCATCGGAATCGCGGTACTTGAGGTCGATAGGGATTTCACGATCGACCAGGAACTGCCGCACCGTCTCTACCGCGAAGCCATGACTGGCCTGCAGGCGCAGCACCGGATGCGCCTGCGACAGCGCGCGCTCGATCTCGACCTCGACTTCGGACGCGAGACTGTCGAGCAGCGGCGCGAGACGCGCAGCGATGCGCTGGTCGGCCCAGGCCAGGCGCTCGCCGAGCGCGGTCAGCTTGGCGCCGCGGCCACGCTGACTTTCGACTAGCGGCCGGCCGAACGCGCGTTCGCCTTCGCGCAGCAGGCCCCAGGCGTAGCGATAGGTCAGGCCGGCCGTCTTGCAGGCGGCCGCGAGCGTCCCGCTGTGCTGGATGCCGACCAGCAGCGCGGTCAGGCGCGGCACCAGCGGCGTGCCACCGCCGTCGCGCAGGAGCCAGTGAGCGTCGATCGTTACCTTGAACATGCGTCGATGACGATTTTATGGCTGATAAAGGCTTTTGAAAGCCTATTGTAGACTTTCGTAGTGTGGTGCAGAGTCTTACCACAGTCGAAGATGCAAGCGACTAATAAGCTCAAGATAGCCTATTGGCGACTTCCATCCAACACAGCAGAAATTTCCCGGAGGGGACATGAGCAGTACGCTCGATACAGGCATCGCAACAAGGCCGTCCGCGGGCAGCATCCTCGCGAAGGAACGCTCTATTGCCGGACCCGGCTTCAATCGATGGATGGTGCCGACCGCGGCACTGTGCATCCACTTGTGCATCGGGATGGCCTATGGCTTCAGCGTATTCTGGCTGCCGATGAGCAAGCTCGTCAGCGAAGCCGATGCGGGCGTGTGCGCGAATCTCGGCTTCTTCGCCGCACTGACCACCACGACGTGCAACTGGACCGTACCTCAGGTCACGCACATTTTCGAAACCTTTATTGCGATGTTGGGCATTTCGGCCGCGATCTGGGGCGGCTGGCTCGAGCATGCAGGCCCGCGCAAGGCCGGTTTCATCGCCGCACTGTGCTGGGGCGGCGGTCTGGTTATAGGCGGCGTCGGCGTGATGGTGCATCAGCTGTGGCTGGTGTATCTGGGCTGCGGCATCCTCGGTGGCGTCGGCCAGGGGCTCGGCTACATCACTCCGGTATCGACCCTGATCAAATGGTTTCCCGATCGTCGTGGCATGGCGACCGGCTTTGCAATCATGGGGTATGGCGGCGGTGCGATGATCGGCGCGCCGCTCGCCGTCGCGCTGATGAAATATTTCTCCGGCGGCAGCGCGCAAGGTGTGGCACCGACGCTGATCGTCATGGGCGTGATCTATTTTCTGGTGATGAGCATCGGTGCGTTCGGTTTTCGCGTCGTGCCGAGCGGCTGGCGTCCAGCTGGATGGACGCCGCCAGTGACGGCATCGAACGCGATGATTACAGGTCATCACGTGCATCTGGACAAGGCTTGGAAGACGCCACAGTTCTGGCTGATATGGGGCGTGCTCTGCCTCAACGTGACCGCCGGCATTGCGGTGATTTCGATGGCGAGTCCGATGTTCCAGGACGTTTTCGGCGCGAAGCTGCTGGGCCTGGCTGATCCGGGCGCAGCGACGACCGCGCAGAAGGCGGCCGTGGTGGCGGCTGCTGCCGGTCTGGTCGGACTGATCAGTTTGTTCAACAGCCTCGGGCGTTTGTTCTGGGCTTCTCTATCCGACAAGATCGGCCGCAAGAACACCTATTACATCTTCTTCCTGCTCGGAATCGCGCTGTACTGTGCGCTCCCCACACTGGGCCATCTTGGGCTCGCGGCGCTGTTCGTCGTTGCGGTCTGCATCATCCTGACGATGTATGGCGGAGGTTTCGCCACCGTGCCGGCGTATCTCGCCGACCTGTTCGGTACCCAGATGGTCGGCGCGATTCACGGACGCCTGCTGACGGCGTGGTCGGTCGCCGGCATTGCCGGGCCAATGATTATCGCCGCCGTGCGCGAAGTGCAGATCAATGCGGGCGTCGCCAAAAACCTCGTCTACGACCGCACGTTGTATCTGATGGCGTTTCTGCTCCTGTGCGGCCTGATCTGCAATCTGCTGATCAGGCCGGTACGTGAATCAGCCTTCATGTCGGAGGGGGAACTTGCCACGGAACGAGCGCTCCAACATGAAAACATGATCAGTGCGAACGCCGAGACTGCGGCGCGCGGTGCTTTCGGCATCGGCAGTGCACTCGCCTGGCTGGGCGTGGGCATCCCATTCCTGATCGGTGTCTGGATCGCGCTGTCGAAAGCGGCCGCGTTGTTCTGAACAACGCCACTCGGATGTAATACGGAAAGACGGAAGTTTGCATGGCAGCCCAACCGCTACCTCTGAAATCTCCGCAGCGACGTACCGCTGCAAACCCCGGCGCCGACCTCGAACCGGCTGTCGCTGCCGCGGTCAAGGCGGCGCTCGATGCGCATCGCGATCTGCCGGGTGCGCTGATGCCGATCCTGCACGCCGTGCAGGATGCGCTCGGCCATGTTCCCGCCGCTGCGGTGCCGTTGATTGCGCACGAGTTGAACTTGACCCGCGCCGAAGTACACGGCGTGATCAGCTTCTACCATCACTTCCGCAGTCATCCTCCCGCTCGCACGCTCGTGCAGATCTGCCGCGCGGAAGCGTGTCAGGCGCTCGGTGCGCGCGCGCTGGAGGCACATGCGAAACAGTCGCTCGGCATCGACTTCCACGAGAGCACCGCAGATGGCGCGATCACGCTGGAGGCGGTCTATTGCCTCGGCAATTGCGGCTGCGGCCCGTCCGTGTTGATCGGTGCCGACGAGCTGCATGCGCGCGTTACACCGGCTGCATTCGATGCGCTGATGCGCAAGGCGCGCGAGGTGGCGGCATGAGTGGCGCGCTGAAGATCTATGTATCTCGCGACGCTACTGCGCTTGCGCTGGGCGCCGAGGCGACCGCGCAGGCAATCGTCGCGGAAGCGGGCAGGCGCGGCATCGCGATCGATCTCGTGCGCAATGGCTCGCGTGGCATGTTCTGGGTCGAGCCTCTGGTCGAGGTGGCGACGCCGGCCGGTCGCATTGCCTATGGCCCGGTGTCGGCGACCGACGTCGATGCGCTGTTCGATGCCGGTTTCGCCGACGGCGGCGCTCACGCACTCAAGCTCGGCCTGACCGAGGAGATTCCGTACTTCAAGAAGCAGGAGCGCCTGACTTTTGCGCGCGTCGGCATCACCGATCCGCTCAGCGTCGCCGACTACGTAGCGCATGGCGGCTATCGCGGCTTGCAGAACGCGCTGGCGATGAACGGCGCCGACATCGTTGCAACAGTGACCGAATCGGGTCTGCGCGGTCGCGGCGGTGCGGCGTTCCCGACCGGGATCAAGTGGAAGACGGTGCTCGGCGTCGAGTCCGCGCAGAAGTACATCGTCTGCAATGCGGACGAGGGCGATTCCGGCACGTTCTCCGATCGCATGCTGATGGAAGGCGATCCGCTGTCCCTGGTCGAGGGCATGACGATCGCCGGCATCGCGGTCGGCGCGACGCAGGGCTACATCTATCTGCGCAGCGAATATCCGCATGCGCATCGCGCGTTGAAGGCAGCCATTGCGAACGCCTACGAGGCAGGCTGGCTCGGCGCCGACGTGCACAACAGCGGCAAGCGCTTCGACCTGGAAGGGCGTCTCGGCGCTGGCGCCTACATTTGCGGCGAAGAGACCTCGTTGCTCGACAGTCTCGAAGGCAAGCGTGGCCAGGTCCGCTTCAAGCCGCCGTTGCCGGCGATCAAGGGCCTGTTCGGCCAGCCGACCGTGATCAACAACGTGATCTCGCTCGCCTCGGTGCCGATCATTCTCGACAAGGGCGCGGCGTTCTATCGCGACTTCGGCGTCGGCCGTTCGCGCGGCAGTCTGCCGATCCAGCTGGCCGGCAATCTGAAACACCCCGGACTCGTCGAGAAAGCCTTCGGTGTGACCCTGCGCGAACTGTTGTACGACTATGGCGGCGGGTCCTACTCGGGCCGACCGATCCGTGCCGTGCAGGTCGGCGGCCCGCTCGGCGCCTACATGCCCGAATCTCAGTTCGATAGCGTGCTCGACTACGAGGCATTCGCTGCGATCGGTGCGATGGTCGGTCACGGCGGCATCGTCGCGTTCGACGATACGGTCGACATGCTCGAACAGGCGCGTTATGCGATGGAATTCTGCGCGGTCGAGTCGTGCGGCAAGTGCACGCCGTGCCGGATTGGCTCGACGCGCGGCGTCGAGGTGATCGACCGTATCCGCTCCAACATCGAGCGCGACAAGAACCTCGCCGTGCTGAATGATCTTTGCAACACGATGCGCTTCGGCTCGCTGTGCGCGCTCGGCGGACTCACGCCAGATCCGGTGGTGAGTGCGTTGAAGCATTTTTCGGAAGATTTCGCGGTGCGCGCGTGAGCACGTCCGCCAATTCCTCACGGCGTCATTCCCGCGCAAGCGGGAATCCATTTTGGATTGGACCGCAGAATAATGGATCCCCGCTTTTGCGAGGATGACGGCCAGTAAGAACAGGCGTCGAAAGACGCAGGAGAACAACCATGTTGTCGATCAACGAAAGCGATCTCGGTACGCCAAAGTCGAGGGCGACCCAACAGGTCGCGCTGACTATCGATGGACGCGAAGTACGCGTGCCGGTGGGCACGTCGGTGCTGCGCGCGGCCGCCGAAGTCGGTATCCAGATTCCGAAGCTGTGCGCGACTGAATTGCTCGATGCGTTCGGCTCGTGCCGTCTGTGCCTGGTGCAGATCGAGGGCATGAAGGGCTATCCGGCCTCGTGCACGACGCCGGTCGCGGCCGGCATGAAGGTGACGACGCAGAACACCAAGCTCGCCGACATCCGCCGCGGTGTGATGGAGCTGTACATCTCCGATCATCCGCTCGACTGTCTGACCTGTCCCGCCAATGGCCACTGCGAACTGCAGGACATGGCCGGCGCGGTCGGTCTGCGTGACGTGCGCTACGGTTACGAAGGACAAAACCACGTCTATCCGATGGTTGCCGAGGCGCCGGCAAAGCCCTGGGAATTGCCTTCCGTGGGGCAGGCCCGCCCGCATGCGAAGACCTTGGTGAAGAACGACCTGTTCGTTTCCAAGGACGAGTCCAATCCGTACTTCACCTTCGATCCGTCCAAATGCATCGTCTGTTCGCGCTGCGTGCGCGCTTGCGATGAGCAGCAGGGCACGCTTGCATTGACCGTGCAGGGTCGCGGCTTCATGTCGATGATCTCGGCGAGTCAGTCCGATTCGTTCCTCGATTCGGAATGCGTCTCCTGCGGCGCCTGTGTGCAGGCCTGTCCGACCGCGACCTTGAGCGAGAAGTCGCTGATCCAGATGGGCCAGGCCGAGCACAGCGTGATCACCACCTGCGCCTATTGCGGCGTTGGCTGCTCGTTCCGCGCCGAGATGAAGGGCGAGGAGATCGTACGCATGGTGCCGAACAAGGACGGCCATGCGAACCATGGCCATTCCTGCGTCAAGGGCCGCTTCGCGATCGGCTACGCCACGCACACCGATCGCATCACCACGCCGATGATCCGCGCGAAGATTTCCGATCCCTGGCGCGAAGTGTCGTGGGAAGAAGCGATCAACTACGCGGCTTCCGAGTTCAAGCGCATCCAGGCGAAATACGGCCGCGATTCGATCGGCGGCATCACCTCCTCGCGCTGCACGAACGAGGAAACCTATCTGGTGCAGAAACTCGTGCGCGCCGGCTTCGGCAACAACAACGTCGATACCTGTGCGCGCGTGTGTCATTCGCCGACCGGCTACGGCCTGAAGAACACCTTGGGCGAATCGGCCGGCACGCAGGACTTCGATTCCGTCATGCAGGCCGACGTCATTCTGGTGATCGGCGCGAATCCGACCGACGGCCATCCGGTGTTCGCCTCGCAAATGAAGCGTCGGCTGCGCGAGGGCGCCCGCCTCATCGTCGCCGATCCGCGCCGCATCGACCTGGTGCGCTCGCCGCATATCAAGGCCGACCACCATCTGAAGTTGAAGCCTGGGACGAATGTCGCCTTGATCAACTCGCTCGCGCACGTGGTCGTCACCGAAGGACTGGTCAAGGAAGACTTCGTGCGCGCGCGCTGCGAAATCGAATCGTTCGAGAAGTGGCGCCACTTCGTCGCCGAGCCGCGCAACTCGCCCGAAGCGATGGAGCTGGTCACTGGTGTCCCGGCCGCGAGTGTGCGTGCCGCCGCGCGCCTGTACGCGACCGGCGGCAATGGCGCGATCTACTACGGCCTTGGCGTGACCGAGCATTCGCAGGGGTCGACGATGGTCATCGGCATCGCCAATCTCGCGATGGCGACCGCCAATATCGGGCGTGAAGGCGTCGGCGTTAATCCGCTGCGCGGGCAGAATAATGTACAGGGCTCGTGCGACATGGGTTCATTCCCGCACGAGTTCCCTGGCTATCGCCACGTTTCCGACGACGCCACGCGCGCGCTGTTCGAAAAGAACTGGGGCGTGCACCTGCAGAACGAGCCCGGCCTGCGCATCCCGAACATGTTCGAAGCCGCGCTCGACGGCGACTTCATGGGCCTGTACATCGAAGGCGAGGACATCGCGCAGTCCGATCCGAACACGCAGCATGTCACCGCTGCGCTGAGTGCGATGGAATGCATCATCGTGCAGGATCTTTTCCTCAACGAGAGCGCGAAGTTCGCGCACGTGTTCCTGCCCGGTTCCTCCTTCCTCGAAAAGGACGGCACGTTCACCAATGCCGAGCGCCGCATCTCGCCCGTACGCAAGGTGATGGAGCCAAAGGGTGGCTACGCGGACTGGGAGATCACCCAGTTGCTCGCGAATGCGATGGGCTACCCGATGAACTACGCGCACCCGTCCGAGGTGATGGACGAGATCGCGCGACTCACGCCGACGTTCACCGGCGTCAGCTTCAAGAAGCTCGACGAACTCGGCAGCATCCAGTGGCCATGCAACGACGAGCATCCGTTCGGCACGCCGACGATGCACATCGACGAATTCGTGCGCGGCAAGGGCAAGTTCCTGTTGACTGAGTACATTCCGACTGCGGAAAAGGTCAACGCGAAATTCCCGCTGATCCTGACCACCGGTCGCATCCTCAGCCAGTACAACGTCGGCGCGCAGACGCGGCGCACGGCGAACAACATGTGGCACTCGGAAGATCGGCTGGAAATTCATCCGCAGGACGCCGAGGATCGCGGCATCAACGATGGCGACTGGGCCGGTATCTCCAGCCGCGCCGGCGAGACCGTGTTGCGCGCGACGATCAGTGATCGCATGCAGCCGGGCGTGGTCTACACCACGTTCCATTTCCCCGGCTCCGGAGCCAACGTGATCACGACCGACAACTCCGACTGGGCGACGAACTGTCCCGAGTACAAGGTCACTGCGGTCGAAGTCACGCGTGTCAGCCAGCCCTCCGAGTGGCAGCGGCGTTTCCACGAATTCAGCGACCAGCAGCAGGAATTGCTCGACCAGGCGAAGGCGCACGATGCGGTGCCATCGGCCTGAAGCCGCCATGTCAGACGGTCTTGGCGCGCCCGCCAGTGCGGGAGAACATGCCGGTTATGTGCGCCGGCCGGTCCGTCGTTGGCGCGGCGGCGAGCTGTCGCAGCTGACCGATTGCATCGCCGAGGAAGTACCGATCGCGCTGCTCTACAACGAGCGGCCGCACGTCGTGATGATGGCGACGCCGCGCGACCTCGATGATTTCGCGCTCGGTTTCTCGTTGAGCGAGGCGATCATCGACTGCGCGGATGAGTTCGAGTCGATCGAAACGCAGACCCTGCTCGAAGGCATCGAAGTACGCCTGCGCGTGCCCGAGGCGCGTGCCGAAGCGCTCGAAACACGTCGGCGCAATCTGACCGGACGCACGAGTTGCGGCCTATGTGGCGCGCAGGCGCTGGAAGACGCCGTGCGCCAACCGGCGTCGGTGCGTGGCGGGCCGCGGATCGACAGTGCGATCCTGCAGCGCGCGCTCGCGCAGATGCACGAACGCCAGCCACTGAATGGCGCCACCGGTGCCACGCATGCGGCCGCGTGGGCGCGCGCGGACGGCAACATCGTGCTCTTGCGCGAAGACGTCGGGCGTCACAACGCACTGGACAAGCTGATCGGTGCATTGACGCGCGCCGGCGAGGACGTGCAGGGCGGCTTCCTCGTCGTGACCAGTCGCGCGAGCTACGAGATGGTGCAGAAGGCGGCGACGCTGGGCATCACGCTGGTCGCAGCGATCTCGGCACCCACCGCATTGGCGATCCATCTCGCCGAAGAGACCGGCGTCACCCTGGTCGGCTTCGCGCGCAGCGAAAGTCATGTCATCTACTCGCAGCCGCAGCGCGTCCTCGACGCGCAGCCGGAGCCTTTCACATGAGCAGCAGCTACGAACACCTGGTCCAGATGGCCAACGACATCGGCCACTTCTTCCAGTCCGAGCCCGACCACGAAGCCGCCGTCGCCGGGGTCGCCGCGCATATCCGCCGCTACTGGGAGCCGCGCATGCGCAAGCACATCTACGCGCATCTCGATGCCGGCGGTGCCGGGCTCACCGATATCGCGCGCGACGCGATCACGCGGCTGGCCGAACAGGCGCGCGCGGCTGCGTCTTGAGGTGAGTAGGCGGGATCGGGGCAGGAAATCCAAAGACTGAAACGCGAAGAACACGTCGAGAACTTTTCCCGTCGTCGAGGCTTCGGCCGTTGCCCTTGTTCTTTGCTCCGTGTTCCTCTTGTTCCAGTCTTGCTCTTGCCGTCGCCGCGTCCGAGCGACCTAAGGCCCCAGTGCGAACGGGCAGATGTTGTTCCAGATCTCGCCGAGTTGCGGCACCGAGTAGCTGTGTCCGCCGGCGAACAAGGTGTAGAACAGATCCTGGTTGAGCACCCAGCCGCCATTCTCGAAGCGCATCGGATCGTCACCGGCGCCGAATTGCGTGTACAGCGGGTCGCTGTTGCCGAGATGGATATCGACCGGAATCTTCGGCTGCGTGGCCGATAGCAGTGCGCTGCACGTGGGCGGTATCGAGCCGTCGTCCGTGCAGACGTATTGCTCCAGCGATCCGGCGCTGACGCCGTAGGCGGCAAAATAGTCGGTGTTGTAGAGCGCCAGCGCGTGACCGTAGTGCGCGCCGGCGGAGAAGCCCCAAAGATAGATCCTGCTCTGTTCGACGTTGTAGCTGGCGGTCGCATCCGCCAGCGCGGCGTCGATTTCCTCGATATCGCCAGCCGCCCCCCAGCCACCCTGGCTCGAGTTGCCGGCGACTGCGATCACGATGAAACCATCGAGATCCGACCAGCTCGACCAGTCGTTGCGGACCTGTTGGGCGCCCGTGGAGGTCGGCAGGACCTGGCCTCGCAACGCGAGCAGGATCGGCCACGACTGCGACGGCGCATAACCGGTTGGCAGATGCAGGTAGTAGTTGCGGTTGCCGAGATTGGGCACGGCGATCGTGCGCGTCACGTTGCCGGGGTAGGCTCCGCCGCTGCCATTGGAGGGGTCGTGTGGCAACGTGATGGCCTCGAAGCCGTCGCGGAAGATCGTCGCCGACGCCGGGCAGAACGCGGGTGGCAGGCGTACGGTCGTTGCAGCGGAGGCGCCGAGGGTGAAACCGGTCAGCGCCAGGCCGAGCAGAAACTTGGACAAAGGGCACATGCCGCCGATCATCCCGCTCGTCGCGTTAGACCTTTGTTAGGCGTTTCTTCCGTGGCTGGACATACGTGATAGTACGGTCGTGCGCCTGCCGCCGCCAAATTGCGGCGGCGCAAGATGGATAGTTCGCTGAACTAAGGGCTAAGATCGCGGCCGATTTGTTATAAACCCGCAAAGATGCCGTTGGCGAGAAAGGAGTGTCATATGCAGCGTAGATCCGGTTGTTTCCGCCTCGCCCCCGCACTGGCTGCGCTGCCCTTGGCGCTGTTGGCCGCTTTTGCCGGGCAGCAGGCGCGCGCTGCCGGCTTCCAGTTGCAGGAAAATGATGCCGAAGGCATGGGCCGCGCCTATGCCGGAGCAGGCGCCGCTCCCGGCGATTGTGCTGTCGTCGAGAACAATCCGGCGGCGATGAGCGAATTCAACATGTCCTGCCTGCAGGGCGACCTGACCGCAATCAATTTCGGTACCCATTTCCACGGCAGCGGCACCGACATCCTCGGCGACCCGCTGACCGGCGGCAATGGCGGCGACGGCGGCACCACGTTGCCGGTCCCGGCGATCCACTACATCCGTCCGATCAACGACCGCTTCGCCGTGGGTCTCGGGCTCAACGTGCCATTTGGCTTCCAGACTGAATACGACGACCGCTGGATGGGGCGCTATCAGGCGCAGACGACCAAGCTGCAATCGCCCGCGTTGACATTCGCCGCGTCCTGGAAACTCTCCGACGAGTTCTCGATCGGCGCCAGCGTCATCGCGCAGCGCACCAGCGCCACACTCGGCCAGGCGATCAACATCGGCACCATCATCGCGACCGAAACCGGCGAACTGGCACCGCAGGAAGCCGATGGGCGCGGTTCGCTGAAAGGTCACGACTGGGGCTTCGGCGTGGGCCTTGGTCTGTTGTGGAAGGCGACTGATGCCGATCGCATCGGCTTCAATTTCCACTCGCAGATCGTGCACCACATTTCCGGCAACGCAACCTTCCAGATTCCGTCGAACCTGGTACCGCTGTTCGGCGGTGCCTTCGTCAACACGCGCGGAGACGCCAGCATCAGCACGCCGGCTTACGCGAGCCTCAGCTGGTGGCACACGGCGAACGACCGCCTCAGCTTCGGTGCCGACCTCGGTTACACGCACTGGTCGAGCTTCAAGCGACTCGACGTGGTCTACGCCAATCCCGCGCAGGCACCGTTCAATTCGCCGTCGATCTTCAATTTCAAGAACACCTGGTACGCCTCGATCGGTGCCGACTATCGTCTGGACAACCAGTGGACGCTGCGCGCCGGCGTTGCATATGACGAGACGCCGACCGTTGACGCGCATCGCGACCCACGCATTCCCGATGGCTCACGCAAATGGGTCTCGGTCGGCGTCGGCTACAAGGCCAGCGACACGATGAAGTTCGACCTCGGCTACGTGCACTTGTTCGTCGACGACGGCAAGGTCAACGACACCTCGGCGACGTTCGACAATCTCGTCGGCCACTTCGAGAGCTACGGCAACCTGCTCGCGGTGTCGGGCCAGATCCTGTTCTGAGCTTGCAAGGTTTGGGGAGACGTCGGCGGGCACCTTCGGGTGCCCGTCGCTTTTTTGGACGGGCCGCTGCCCTCCTGTGCGCTCGTTCAATTGTAAAAATCTGCCAACGACGGCACGCAATGGCGCGGCCATTCGGCCCACTGGCCGAATCGCTCGCCGCACACCATTGCGAGTGGCACGCCGAGTGTGCGTTGGGCGTGAAGCTCACGTGATCGTGTCGTGTCAGACGGATGACGGGTCGGTCGTGGTTGGATCGCGAGCGCGTCGGTTCGCATGCGTCGACGCTGCGCCGCCCGCTGGAGAAAATCCATCGGTGCCGCGCAATCGCGCGCGCTGCGCAGGTTTCCGGCGCGTTCGAACCCATGCGGTGCGCGGCCGAATCAACGACCGCACGTTCGAATCACTCGTTGCGCTGCCATGCGGCTTCTCTTTACTCGACGCGCGCGCCGACTCGACAGCGCCATCAGCGCCAGCGGCATCAATCCTGCAGTAGCGGCGGCGCGCTGGCGATCGCCCGGCGTCCTGGACGCCTGGAAGGCGTCGTTTCGCACAGGGGAGACATCGCGCCAATGGCATACGTACCCGCATCCATGCGCCGGCATCGGCGACTCTTATCCACGTTTATCTTTTTGCTCAGCGCCGGCTGGGCCAGCGCCGGCGCGCCGGACTATGCCGTAGTCGGTTCGGTCGTTGCCGCCAACGGCGTCCATCACGCCAGCAATGCCTGCCTGACCCTTTCGTCCGTCGTCGGACAAGCCGTCGCAGGTATCGCGGTGCAGCTGCCTGCGCCGACCTTCGGCTACTCGATCGATTCCGGATTCTGGGCGACGGTTCCCTCGTCCAGTTCCGACACCCTGATGAATGACAATTTCGAGGTCTGCCGCTAATGAAAAACGCATTGCTCTACCGTTCCATTTTGCTTGCACTCGGCCTTGCGGTATCGGCTTCCACGTTGGCAAACGTTGCTGTTCCTGCTGACGCCCAGTCGCTCGATTTCGTCTACCAGGGTCAACTGAAAGATCATGGCCATCCGGCGCAAGGCAATTACGCTCTTCAATTCACGTTGTGGGACGCCCAGACCGGTGGCAACCAGTTTGGCGACCCCATCGACGAGGCTGCGTGGCCGGTCACGGACGGTGTCTTCTCGATCAATCTCGCGTGGCCGGGCGCCTTCGATGGCACGCAGCGTTGGCTGCAGGTAATGGTCAATGGTCTCGTGCTCGACCGCACACCGGTCGGCGCGGTGCCGGTGGCGCAGTTTGCGTTGAACGGTGTGGCCGGCCCGGCCGGCCCGATCGGCGCGACCGGACCGACAGGCGCTACCGGCGATGCCGGCGCCACTGGGCCGACCGGTGCCCAGGGCGCGACCGGCCCTGATGGCACGGTGGGTCCCACGGGTGCAACTGGCGCGGCCGGTCCGACCGGGCTCACCGGTGCGAGCGGAGCCACCGGCCCGATGGGTGCGACCGGTCCGCAGGGCCCGATCGGCGCGACCGGACCGACCGGCGCGACCGGCGCAACCGGTGCGAACGGCCCGACGGGTGCCACGGGCGCGACCGGCTTTACCGGTCCGACCGGTGCCGTCGGCGCCACCGGCGCGAACGGCCCTGCAGGCGCCACGGGCGCCCAAGGTCCGCAAGGCAATCAGGGCATTCAGGGCGTCACGGGTGCAACCGGTCCGACCGGCAGCACCGGCGCGACCGGACCGGCGGGGGCGACCGGCGCGACCGGAGCAGGTATCCAGGGCGCCACCGGCGCGACAGGCCCTGTCGGACCTGCAGGTGCGGCCTCGGCGGTCAAGGATGCCAACGGGCTCGTGCTCGGCAACCTGATTTCCGTCGGTGACAGCGGCGTGACCGTTTCGAAGAACGGCTACATCGTCAGCCTCGGTTTCGACGGCAAGTTCTTCGCTTCGCAAATCTGGTGGACGAACTCGAGCAGCTGCAGCGGTACACCCATCCTCAACGACGGCTTCGGCGGCCAAGGTGGGCGCGGGCTCTACTACCGCAGCATTCAATACTCGGGGCAGTCGAACACGCTGCTCATTCCATCCGGCACGCCGGTCAACAACATCATCACCTCGGTCGGCGCAGGAAGCGCCGACCACAGCATCGAGAACTCCGGCGATCTGAACGGGGACTCCGAATGCTCGAACGGTGGCGCCAACGGATACGGCGGCTGGACGCTGACGACGTTCAATGCCGCCACGACGCTGGGCTGGACCATCAACAGCAATTGCTCAGCCCTGTTGAACGGTGCGACGGTGAACAACCGCATCTGCGTTCCGGGCCCGATTCAGCTGCCGTAGGAAGCTCGCAAACTGGGCGTCAAAACAACGGCGCCCAGGCGCCATCCCAGCGACAGGAAGCGAGGTTTGCTCTCGCGACCATTCCGCGGATTGGGTCGTGCATGCGGTTCGAGTTTCGATCCGCGAAAAATAGGAGCGGCCGAACGGCCGCTCTTTTAATTCCGATCCGAAACACACGAAAGCAACGCGCCTGCGTGCGTGGCCTTACTCGCTCAGCGTCAGCAGCGACGCATTGCCGCCGGCCGCGGTCGTGTTGATCGTCAGTGTGCGTTCGGTCGCAAAGCGCAGCAGGTAGTGCGGGCCGCCGGCCTTCGGGCCGGTGCCGGACAGGTTCTCGCCGCCGAACGGCTGCACGCCGACCACCGCGCCGATCTGATTGCGGTTGACGTAGCAGTTGCCAACCTTGGCGCGCCGGGTGATGTGCTCGATCGTCGCATCGATGCGGCTGTGGATGCCGAGCGTGAGGCCGAAGCCGGTCGCGTTGATCGCGTCGATGACGCCGTCGAGATCGTCAGCCTTCCAGCGCACGACGTGCAGGATCGGGCCGAACACTTCGTGCGTGAGCAACTTCAGCGAAGGAATCTCGTACGCGCGCGGCGCAAAGAAGGTGCCGTGCCCGGCATCGGCCGAGAGCGTCGCTTCGCTGATCTTCTTCGCTTCGCGATCCATGCGCGCGGCGTGATCGACCAGCGCCTGCTTGGAGGGTTCGTCGATGACCGGGCCGACGTCGGTCGACAACACCGATGGATCGCCGACGACGAGTTCGTCCATCGCGCCGGCGAGCATCTTGATCACCTTGTCGGCGATGTCTTCCTGCACGAACAGCACGCGCGCGGCCGAGCAGCGCTGACCCGCCGAGTCGAAGGCGGAGGTGACGACATCCTTGACGAGTTGTTCCGGCAGCGCCGATGAATCGGCGATCAGCGCATTCTGGCCACCGGTCTCGGCGATCAATGCGGCGATCGGCGAATTGCGCGCGGCCAGCGTGCGGTTGATGGTCCAGGCGGTTTCGGTGGAGCCGGTGAAGCAGACGCCGGCAATCTCAGGCCGCGTCAGCAGCGTATTGCCGAGCACCGAACCCTTTGCCGGCACGTACTGCAGTACGCCTTCCGGCACCCCGGCCTCGTGCAGCAGCTTGATTGCGGCATAGCCGATCAGGGTGGTCTGGTCGGCCGGCTTGGCGATCACCGCGTTGCCGGCGGCGAGGCCGGCCGCAACCTGACCCATGAAGATCGCCAGCGGAAAGTTCCACGGACTGATGCAGACGAACACGCCGCGCCCGCGCAGGAACAACTGATTCGATTCGCCGGTCGGTCCCGGCAGCTGCTCCGCCTGGCCGAACAGCTTGCGTGCCATTGCGGCGTAGTAACGGCACAGGTCCGCCGCCTCGCGCACTTCGGAGATGGCCGCGGCGAGCGTCTTGCCGGCCTCATGCACGGCGAGTGCGATGAACTCGGCGCGGCGCTGCTCGAGCAGGTCGGCCGTATGTTCGAGGATCGCCGCGCGGCTTGCGGCCGGGAGCAGATCCCAGTCTTCCTGTGCGGCGACCGCGTTGACGAGCGCCTTTTCGATCGTCGCGGCATCGGCATTGCGGCTTTCGCCAATCACACGGCGGCGATCGGCCGGATCGGTGACCAGGCGCATCTGCGCGCTGGTGTTCGCGCCCGGCACCAGCGGCGCGGCCTTCCAGCCGACCTTGTGTGCGTTGACCGCTTCGGCCAGAGCCCTGAGTTCGTTGTCGTTGGCGATATTGACGCCCATGGAATTCTTCCTGCGAACATGGTTTGGACTGTGCGCAAGCGCAGAATCGTCACCAAAGAGGCCGACCGGCAGCGGAATGCGCGGATGCGGCTTGGAGGGAAATGCGCGCGCCGTTTCGCACGGATCGGCGACGAGATCGCGGATCGAGACGTCTTCGTCGACGATACGGTTCACGAATGAAGTGTTTGCACCATTTTCCAACAGGCGCCGGACCAGATACGGCAGCAGATCTTCGTGACTGCCGACCGGCGCATAAACGCGGCACGGTACATCGAGATTGGCCTTGCCGATGACCTCGCCATAGAGATCGGCACCCATGCCGTGCAGGCGCTGGAACTCGAACGGACGGCCCTGCGCGTAGTGGTGGATCGCCGCGATCGTGTGTGCGTTGTGCGTCGCGAACTGCGGATAGATCGCCTCGCTGCCGGCGGCGAGCAGGCGTTTCGCGCAGGCGAGATAGGACACATCGGTGTTCGGCTTGCGCGTATAGACCGGATAACCGGAAAGGCCCTGCTCCTGCGCGCGCTTGATCTCCGAATCCCAATAGGCGCCCTTGACCAGGCGCACGCACCAGCGCCGTTTCGCCTTGTGCGCGGTCTCGGCCAGCCAGTCGATCACGAACGGGGCGCGCTTCTGGTAGGCCTGCACGGCGAGGCCGAAGCCATTCCAGCCGTGCAGCGAGGGATCGGCGAACACCGTGCCGATCACGTCGAGCGAGAGCTCGAGGCGGTCGGCCTCTTCGGCGTCGACCGTCATGCCAATGCCGTTCTGCATCGCCAGCTGGGCAAGCTCGAGCAGCTTCGGCGTCAGTTCGGCGTGCGCGCGCGCACGCTTGGCCACCTCGTAGCGCGGATGCAGCGCGGACAGCTTCACCGAGATCGACGGTGCGTCGAGTACGCTCCTGAAAGGTCCGCGCTTGCCGAGCGCGGCGATCGCATTCTTGTAGGCGCGGTGGTAGCGCTCGGCGTCCGGCTGCGTCAGCGCCGCCTCGCCGAGCATGTCGTAGGAATAACGGTAGGCCGCGTTGTCCTTCTCGGCGGAGCGATCGAGCGCCTCGTTGATCGTGCGTCCCATGACGAACTGGTGACCCATGATGCGCATCGCCTGGCGCACGGCGAGGCGGATCACCGGTTCGCCGGCACGCCCGACCAGGCGCTTCAGTGCGCCGGTAAAGTCGCGCCGGGTGTCCTCGGCGAGATTGACCAGGTGCCCGGTCAGCATCAGGCCCCAGGTCGACGCGTTGACGAAGACCGAATCGCTGCCGCCGATGTGCTTCTTCCAGTTCGCCTCGCCGAGCTTGTCGCGGATCAGCTTGTCCGCGGTCGCGCTGTCGGGAATGCGCAGCAGCGCTTCGGCCACGCACATCAGCAGCACGCCTTCCTCGCTGGACAGGTCGTACTGGCGCATGAAGGACTCGACCGCAGTCTGGTCGCTCGCGCGGGCACGCACCCGCGCGACCAGCTCGGCGGCGCGTGCAAGCACGAGTTCACGCTCGGTCGGCGGCAGGCTCGCCTGCGCGAGCAGTTCGTCGACCGCTTGGGTCTCGTTGCGCAACCACGCCGCAGTGACGCGCGCACGCGCAGGCTCGATCGTCGACGGCAGTTCGGGATTCAGGAGTTCGCTCAAGGCGCTTGGGTCTCGCGAGGGCGGCGCCGAGGCTGGCGCTGCGAAGGCGCGTAGTGTAGTGACGCCGTCGATGCGGGCCAACAAGGATCCCATCGACAGGGCGCTGCAGCAACGCCGCACCGAAATTGCGGCAGTTTGTCGCATAACAAGCGGGGGAGGATCGCGGCGCATCGCCCGTGCAGTCGGGCTGTGGCGGCCGCTACGACGGCCCGACGCACCGAACGGGGCGGTTGGCCAGCTCGACGGTGACTTCAACGGCGGCCGGACCTGTCGCCTGCGCCGCGGCGCCGCAGCGGTTCGTGTTGCCGCTGCCGCGCGCGCTCCACTATCATCGGGCAGTTCCATTGCCGCGATCGAAGTGCCGGCCCGTTCCGGGTTCTGGCGCTACGGCAACGGCGCGGACAGCGAATCCGAATACTCGAACAAGGTGATGGCGATGATTTCATCCGGGGTCCCGCGCGCCTGCCGCGCCTTCGCGGCGCTGGCGCTGCTGCTGAGTGGTTCGGTGGCATTCGCCAATCCGACGCCGTGGCAGCTCAACATGACGCCCGGCGTGACGCCGATTTCGCAGCGCATCCACGACGTGCACATGCTCGCGTTCTGGGTCTGCGTCGCAATCGGCGTCGTCGTGTTCGGCGCGATGATTTACGCGATGGTGAAGTTCCGCAAGTCGAACGGCGCGATCGCCGCCAAGTTCAGCCACAACACCACGATGGAGGCGATCTGGACCGTGCTGCCGATCGTCATCCTGATCGTGATGGCATGGCCGGCGACCAAGCTGCTGGTCGACATGGCCGATGTCGAGAATTCCGACATGACCATCAAGGTCACCGGCTACCAGTGGAAGTGGCGCTACACGTACGTCGACTACTACAAGAAGGCGTCCGGCGTGAACTTCATCTCGAGTTTGGATGCCGACTCGAACCGCGTGCGTCAGCTCGGCTCCGGCCTCGATCCGAATTCGGTCAAGGTTGGCGACGAGAATACCTATCTGCTCAACGTCGACAAGCCGCTGGTCGTGCCAGTCGGCGTGAAGATCCGTTTCGTCATCACTGCCGACGACGTGATCCATGCCTGGTGGGTGCCCAGTCTCGGCTGGAAGCAGGACGCCATCCCCGGGATCATCAACGACAACTGGACGCGCATCGAAACGCCCGGAACCTACCGCGGCCAGTGCGCCGAGCTGTGCGGCAAGGACCATGGCTTCATGCCGATCGTGGTCAAGGCGGTACCGAAGGCCGAATTCGAGCAGTGGCTGGCGACGCAGGAATCGGCGGCCGCCGCCGACAAGAACGCCGCGACCGCGCAGGCCGCTCCAGCGCCCGCGACACAGGGCTGAGCGTCGTGCGCAAGACAGAAAAAAATATGGGCCGTCATTCCCGCGCAAGCGGGAATCCAGCTTGATCCGAGTGGATACCCGCTTGCGCGGGTATGACGTCACTGGGTTTCAGGACGTTACAACGAACGTCGTAGAGGTTTTCACACCATGGCCGCAGTCAATCCCGCGATCCACGACACGCATGAAGATGCGCATGACGACCACGATCACAAGCCGCATGGCTTCCTGCATCGCTGGCTGTTCACGACGAACCACAAGGACATCGGTACGCTGTACCTGATCTTCTCGCTGACGATGTTCTTCATCGGCGGTTCGATGGCGATGGTCATCCGCGCGGAACTCTTCAAGCCGGGCCTGCAGCTCGTGCAGCCGGAGTTCTTCAACGAAATGACCACGATGCATGCGCTGATCATGATCTTCGGCGCGGTCATGCCGGCCTTCGTCGGCCTCGCCAACTGGATGATCCCGCTGCAGATCGGCGCGCCGGACATGGCGCTGCCGCGCATGAACAACTGGTCGTTCTGGATCCTGCCGTTCGCGTTCTTCCTGCTGCTGTCCGAGATCTTCATGCCGGGCGGTGGTCCGCAGGGCGGCTGGACGATGTATCCGCCGCTGGTGCTCGAGGGCGGCACCAATGTCGCCTTCATGATCTTCGCCGTGCACTTGATGGGCATCAGCTCGATCATGGGCGCGATCAACATCATTGCGACCATCCTCAACATGCGCGCGCCCGGCGTCGATCTGCTCAAGATGCCGCTGTTCGTTTGGACCTGGCTGATCACCGCGTTTCTGCTGATTGCCGCAATGCCGGTGCTCGCCGGCGCGGTCACGATGCTGCTGACCGACAAGTTCTTCGGCACCAGCTTCTTCAATGCCAGCGGTGGCGGCGACCCGGTGATGTTCCAGCACATCTTCTGGTTCTTCGGTCACCCCG